>DAOTWI010000274.1:0-6174 GCA_034436075.1 Roseiflexus sp. | reverse complement strand
GGGGGGGTAGGCACAGCGCAGCAGGGACGCGCTTGCTTGCCGCCTGACAATTCATGCCCGGACCCGGCTCTGGTTCGCTGTGCACCGATAAGGAGATCCCATGACATTGCTGCAACCAACCATGCACCACCGGACGGCCACAGATGTCGCACTCGCCGATTGTACAGTGGTCATTCCCACCTACAACGAGCGTGAGAACATCGCTGACCTGATCCGGCGCATTCTGGAGATGCCGCGGTTTCGGGCGCTGGTCGTTGACGACAACTCGCCCGATGGAACCGCTGCAGTTGTTGCCGAACTAGCTGCCGACGAACCGCGGGTCGGGTTGCTGCTCCGTCCAGAGAAACGCGGGCTGGGGAGCGCCTATGTTGCTGGATTCCGGCGCGCGCTCGCGGAAGGCGCCGCGTTCATCTGCGAGATGGACGCCGACTTTTCGCATGATCCTTCCTACCTGCCGCAGTTGCTGGCAGCCGCTGAAATGCGCTACGACCTGGCGCTTGGTTCGCGCTACGTCCCTGGCGGCGGCACAACCGATTGGGGGATCATCCGGCAGTTGATCAGTCGCGGCGGCAACCTCTACGCCCGCGCCATTCTCGGATTGCCGGTGATGGACGCCACCGGCGGCTTCCGCTGCTACCGGCGGCGCGTGCTGGAAACCATCAACCTGGACGACATCCAGTCGAACGGCTATGCCTTCCAGATCGAACTGGTATACCGCACCATGCGCGCCGGTTTTCGCATTGGCGAACTGCCAATCATTTTTCCCGACCGGCGTGTCGGGCGTTCGAAGATGTCGCGGCGTATCGTGCTCGAAGCGCTGATCAACGTCTGGCGTCTCAAGTTCCGCACGCTGTGAATGCCGGAAGGGCGGCGGGCTTCGACGGGCGCAGCCTGCGGGGGTTTCAGGTTCCGCACGCTGTGAATGTCAAATACGCGAGTGGTATAATATTCAGCAAACGCTGATAGATCTGGGAGGTCGCCATACCGATGACTGACGCCCCTCCGTCCCTCAAAGAACTCTACGACAAAGCGAACGCCGAGCTGGAAAAAGCGCGCCGTGAACTGACCGAGATCGAAGCGCTCCTGCGCCAGACATCGAACGAAGTCGAGAAGTTGCAGCAGCGCGAGTTGACAGTCTCGAACCGTCTCCGCGATCTGGATGTCAATATTGATCGTTACAACAAAGCCGACATTAAGAATTTTTATGCATCTGCGCAGGAAGTACAGATGCGCCTTCTGACCATGCGGAGCCAGCTTGAGCAACTCCAGTACCGTCAGCAGGCGACCAAGCAACGCCAGAGTCTGTTGTTCGAATTGATCACCGCCCTGGAACCATTCCTCGGCGGTGCCACGCCTGCCGGCAACGCTGGCGGGATGGTTGGAGGCGACCAACTGATCGCCGACATCATCCAGGCGCAGGAAAAGGAGCGGTTGCGCATCTCACTGCAAATGCACGACGGTCCTGCCCAGTCAATGAGCAACCTGGTGCTCCGCGCCGAAATCTGCCAGCGTTTGCTCGACCGCGACCCTGAGATGGCGCGCACGGAACTGGGCGCGCTCAAAAATGCCATCAATGCCACCCTTCAGGATACGCGCCGCTTTATCTTTGATCTGCGCCCTATGATTCTCGACGATCTGGGACTGGCGCCGACGCTGCGCCGGTATGTGCAGCAGGTCAGCGAGAAGAGCAAACTCGAAATCAACCTGATGGTGCAGAACCTGGATATGCGGCTGCCCTCGCACTACGAAGTCGCCATTTTCCGGTTCATCCAGGAAGCGCTCAACAACGTCATCAAGCATGCGAACGCCTCCCAGGCGCGGGTGCTGGTCGGAGTCCGTGATGATGTCGGCGGAGCGCGCATGATTCACGTATCGGTTGAAGATGACGGCAGCGGGTTTCACGTCAGCGAGGTGCTGTCCGACGAGAGCGGGCGGCGCAACATGGGCATCGCCACCCTGCGCCAGCAGGTCGAAACGCTCCTCCGCGGCGAATTCGGCATCGAAAGCGCCATCGGTCGCGGCACACGCATCGAAGCGCATATTCCGTTGCCTATGGGTTAAGGGTTAAGGGTTAAGATTATTGTTTTCACTAATCTCATTGACCTGACCCCTAACCCCTAACCCCTAATCCCCATCCCCTATCATCGTACCGCCCAAAAGTCCCATCACTCCAATAAGAAAGTATTCACCGAGTACCGTCATTTTTTTGGGACTGATTGCCTATTGAGAACCGGAGATTGAATCCCTATACTGTAATCGTGGTTCATTTAGTTCTACCCAATTTCTAAGGAGGTCTCGCAATGGTTCGCAGCTTTTTCGCCAAGGAAGAGGGCCAGGGTCTGGTCGAGTACGCACTGATCCTCGTGCTGATCGCCATCGTCGTCATCGGTATCCTCACCCTGCTCGGCAGCCGCGTCAGCCAGGTCTTCAGCCAGATCAACAGTGGTCTGACCCGCTAAGCCGCGCTTCGTTCACGTCGGAGCATCGCCCCTCTGGATTTTCCAGAGGGGCGATGTTGTTGGAGACGTTGTTGGATCAATCAGCAAGGATCGCCGCCAGCGCAGCCTCGGTATTGGCAAGGCTGGGGAGGACTGCATCGGGTGCGTGAGCGTGCAGTTCTTCGATGCCGAACGGACCGGTCGCAACCGCCACAGCACGGGCGCCAGCGGCGCGCGCACAGGCAATGTCGTTCGGCGTATCCCCAATAACGACAATATCGGCATTGGCGAAGGCGCGCCCGTAGCACTGCGCGGCGCGTGCGGCTGCAATTGGCGCCAGATCGATCCGGCGCGGGCTGTCGTTGCCATATGCGCCGCTGTCGAAATCGAAAAACCCGGCCAGCCCCATCAGATCGAGCTTAAGACGCGCAACCGGCGCAAGGTTGCCGGTCAGCAGCGATTGAACGACACCTTCGGCGCGCAAACGTTGGAGAACGTCAACTGCCCCCTCGAGCACTCGGCCGCGTGCACGGAACGCCTCTGCCCACTCATTGAGGATCTCCAGGTACGTGGCGGTAAACACGTCCAGTTGACCGAGCAGTTCCTCTGCCGGGCGGTCGGGAAATGTTTCGAGGATAATCTGCTGATCGGTTTTCCCGGCGTAAGCGCGCCGTTCATTGTCGGAAGGGCGACCATAGACGCGCGTCATGGCGGCGCGCATGGCTTCGCCGGCGACGCCGCCGCTGTACAGCAGCGTGCCGTCGATATCCCACAGAATCAATTTGTGCATCATTGCGGTTGTTGCGATGGTTGATACCGTGGTGCGGGCGGCGCAGGCGGGATTGGATCGAGCCCGAGCACGGGTGCGAGCGGTCCAACCAGGCGATCCACCAGCCACCCCAGCCGCTGGAACTGCGGTCCAAGTTCCGTATCCTTGAGCGGGATCTCCACCGGCACGTTGAGGCGCACCGGAATGGTGACATCATCGAGTGGAATGTCCATCTTGAGCGCAATGCGCAGCGGCGTACCTTCGGGAAGCGTCAGACGGATATTGTTGGCACGCAGCCGGTTGCCATTCCCGAGATCGATATCGGCGCCGCTCAACTGCAACGGCACCGGTTCCACCAGCGTGACCGTCGTCTGCTGGTCGACCGGAACGACCACCCCGGCGCCTTTCAATGGCAGGGGTTGATCGAGCGGGATGGTCGTGCGAATCGTGGCGCCCTGCAGACCGGCGACAATGCTGCGCAGTTCGGCGACGTTATCGACGGCAAACCCCTGTCCAAGCACGGCAGTCGACGCGATCTGCTGCCGCCATTGGATGATAAACCCGGCCAGCAGCAGCACGACCGTCAGGAGCACAATGTTGATCACGAACGACGTGATAATCAACGCCTTCCAGAATGGCGTCAGGCGCGATCCACGCTGAGGTCGTCCGCTATCCGCCTGTGCCTGCGTTTGATGGCGTGAGCGACCAGACAGCGGCGTCGAACGCTGGCGCGGCGCCAGTGACGTAGACGAGGTATTCGACGATTGCAGGTCGGATGCGGTGCGACGGGTCTGCGTATCAGCCATCTGGAAGCCTCCTTTGCGTGCAAGATTGTGACGGTGGCGCAAACGCATACCATCGCAAGTATATACCACGGTGTGTGGTAAAGCAAGACCCGGTCATCTACGTTTTCTTGACCAGTTTCCAGCAGTTGTATCCGCTGCGGGTGCGCCGGTAGCGCAGCGAGTCGAGCGCTGTGCGTGCGATGAACAGCCCATACCCGCTTTCTGGCAGCGTTGCGATGTCAGTTGTGCGATCAGGAGCATCATGAGCGGTAGGGAGCGGCTCGTAGGGCGCGCCGTGATCGATCAAGAGCGCTTCGACACGATCAGGAAAGAGACGCAGCCGCACCTGCAACGGACGCTTGTCCGCAGCCGTCGGGTACGCATGACGTAACCCGTTTGCAGCCACTTCCGCCAGCGCCGTTGTGAAGAGGTGTCGCCACGACTCTGAGGGCAGTTGAGAGATGGATGCAGCGTTGCTCCAGAAGCGTTCGATCATATCGTGGATCGCACTCAGTCCCTCGTTCAGCGTCTGCGTGGCGATAGAGACTTCAATCAGCAGCGATCTGGGAGTAGCCAGCGCGCGCCTCCTCGATCGTCTCGTAAGGTCGCAGGACCCGCTCCAGCATCGTCAAACTGAGCAACGTGCGCACCTGATTGTTTGCGCGTGCAATGCGCAGATCGCCGCCCGCCTGCCGTGCAGCCTTCAACCCGCTGATCAACGCGCCAAGCCCGGAACTATCGATGAAACCGACGCGATCCAGATCGAAGATTAATCGTCGGTGACCGCTGGCAATCAGTTCAGCCAGTTGTTGCTTGACCTCCACCGTCGTCAACAGGTCGAGGCGACCGTCCAGTCGCACGACGGTGACTCCGTCATCACCAGGTTCGCTCTGAAGCGCCATGGCGGACTCCTCCCTGAATGCGCTCTCTCGTGTTTCTTCGGAAGGTTGACGCAGAGGCGCAAAGCCTTGCAGTCAATCCTCTACGTCCTCGTATCTGCGCGCCTGTGCGTCAGGCTTTTTGAGAGACTCTCTGGACTGCTGTCGCCATTACTGTTGACTGTTCCTGATCGTCCGGTTGATAGAGCGCCGCGTCGATGACCACGCTCAACATAAGCACATCATACCCGATCCAGAAGACGTTGACCAGTGTTGGAATCCCGTCCGTATGGATGCCAAGCGCCAGGCGCGCCAGCCCCCAGATTGCTGACAAGGTGAGCAGCGCCATCGTGATCACCTGGATGCGCACCAGGCGCAGTTGTCCCCAGATGTGCAGACCTCCCTGGCGCACCTTTGGCGTCACAACGAAGCCGAGCGGTCGACCGGCGTAGACGTTGCCGATGGCGCTGATCACCGCCTGAATCCAGAGCGGGAACAGCGCCAGACTATACTGGCGTCCGCGCCAGGTCGCCCGTTTCCAGCCTGCGACGGCAAAGACCAGTTCGTTCGTGATCAGGTATGGAACAAGCCGCCAGAAGAACTCGTCCGCCTGTGTACGCACCGGCAGCATGCCAAAGATCAGATAGAAGATCGGTGCAGAAAGATAGATGACGACGAACAACCCTGAGAGATAACTCCACATGGTGGCAACGTACATCAGGCGTTGCCCCCAGCGCAATCCTGGAACGAAGAGCGGGTTCTCGCGCAGCATCACCTGGATGGTGCCCTGCGCCCAGCGGAGGCGTTGTTGGAGCGCCGAACGCAGGTCTTCCGGCGCCAACCCGCGCGCCAGGATTTCATCGTGGTAGACCGAACGCCATCCCGCTGCGTGGAGCCGCATAGCCGTCGCCATGTCTTCCGTCACCGAGATCGTCGCCAGCGGCATCACCGGTTGCGCCTCGTCGGCGCGGTCAATATCCACTGCCAGCAGGAGTTCGCGCACAGTCGCAATGGCTGCCAGCGGCGAGCGTTCGCGTATCGTCAGTTCGTGCAGGATAGTTTCATCATCGAGCGACCGGCTGAGATTCGTCGTCAGGTCTTCATCATCGTCGAGACCCGGAATGGTTGCTATCTCTGCGCGCAGACGCGCCAGATCGCCGGCAACGAGCGGGCGCGCCGCGACAGCGGCGCGTTGCTGGAAATACCAGGTCACTTCCTGGATCGGTCGCCCGTCGCGCAGCATCCGCCGGCTCGTGCGCACTGCCGCCTGAAGTTCATCGATGGCCGCCCGCAGCGCGGCGTGT
>DAOTWI010000273.1:0-5213 GCA_034436075.1 Roseiflexus sp. | reverse complement strand
CCGTCCGCCTACGCGGACGGGAATAGCGGCGTCCACGCGCGGTGAGCGTGCCGAACCGCGCAGGTGGACGCCCAGCGGAACGACTGCCCGGCACACCCCCCGCGTGCGGGGGGGTGGGGGAGTCGCCAGCTGAGGTGTATCGCAGCAGGGACGCCCTTTCTTGCTGCCCGACAATTCATGACTGGACCCGCAGCGGATGTGTGATAGCGGAGACATCGCGCCGGTGCGCTATAATAGCGGGTTGTCTAAGGGACGAGGCAAGAGGCGAGAGGGGTTGCACGTTGCACATGGGAAGGCGGATAAGGTTGCAGGTTACAGGTGCGAAGGGTGAAGGCGATTATCTCTCTGCTCTCTGTGCCTCTGTGGTGTGAAATTCATACCTGTGGATACGGAATGGAGGAGATGTGTGAGTCAGGCATCACGGAACAAAAAAGCGCCAGAACCGGCGCCACAGGGGGTCTCGCCAGCCGCGATCATCGCGGCGGTCGTCGTGGTTGCCGTGCTCGTCGGGCTTGGCTTGATGCTTGCGCAATCCGGCGGCAGGTCGCAGATCGTCGAGCCGACGATTCCGCCGTTTGCCGCAGCGACGCCAGCGACGGGCGGGGTTCCAGGTCCGTTGCCAGCGGACGTTGCGGCGCGCAATGGGTTCTACACCGCACCGCCGCCGATGACAATCGATCCATCGAAAACCTATACCGCGAAGATTGTCACACCGCGCGGCGATATTGTCATCCGGTTACGGCCCGATCTCGCGCCGGAAACGGTCAACAACTTCGTGTTCCTGGCGCGCGAGGGGTTTTATGACGGCGTCACATGGCACCGGGTGCTGCCTGGTTTTATGGCGCAAGGGGGAGACCCGACCGGAACGGGCACGGGGGGACCGGGATACACGATCAGGGATGAGTTCACGCCCGACATGATCTTCGACCGTCCCGGCATTGTGGCAATGGCGCGCACCGCCATGCCGAACAGCGCCGGATCGCAGTTCTTCATCACAACCGCGCCTGCGCCGCATTTGAACGGTCAATACACGATTTTCGGCGAGGTGATCGAGGGGCAGGAGATCGTGAACGGCATTCCGCTGCGCGACCCGGATGCCAATCCCGCTGCGCCGGGCGAGCAGATGGTGCGGGTGATGATTACCGAGCGGTAAGGTCATTTCCGGCGAAAGAGGCCCCGTTTTTTCTGCGGGGTCTCAACCGTCTCGCGCAATTTTGCCAGATCATTCTCGATGCTGTTGTCTGAACCACGCGTTTCTGCTGTCTGACGCTCGTCGAAGCGCAGTTGTGACGTCCGACTTCCGCGCGGTTCACTTCCTGCGGATGACAGAACCGGAGGCGGCGCTTCGACAACAGTTTCAAGCGCCGGGTAGGGCAGTGGTTCGCGTTCGACGCCAAGCGCCATCAACCACGACCAGAGCGCCTGTTGCCGCGCCTGCGGCGCCTCCGGCAGGCGCAGCGGTCTGCCGCGTGCATCGATGACGACGCCGAGGACGCTGCCGCGAATACCTGCGAGTTCCGATGCGACCTCGGCGCCTGGCGCGTTCCGCCCGACTCGCACGCCAGCAGCCGGTCGCAGCGTCAGCGTGCCGTATCGATCAGGAGGAAGGCTTAAGCGAGCGATCTCGCCGTGAGCGACGCGCATGGTATGCGTTGCTCCGCCTTCCACGCGCAATTCGGCTTCAACCGCCATCTCCCCTGACCGTCCTTCACCGAGCGTCGTGACAACCGTTGCCAGGGGGGTGTTATTCATCAGATCGCGCTCGAACAACGTCAGCGCCGCATCCGGTTCAGAAAAGGCAAGTGTACCGCACGCATGCATCAACCCCAGGCTATCGAGATGCAGATCGAGCGCCATCGCATTCTCTCTGGAGGTCGGTTGCAGTGCATCGAGAACGGTCAGCAGCGCCAGTCCGGGATGCGGTGCGTGGCGCAGCACGCCGCCGGTGACAAAGACACGGTCATACCTGGCGTCGGGGCGCTCGTCCAGCAACGCCTCCAGCACGCACGAAAGCGCCTCGCGCGCCACTGCGTGTTCGATCAAGAGCTCTTCGCGGGTCAGGGGCGGAATGTGCGGGCGCAGCATTTTGTTGAGGAGCCAGTGCACCAGATCGCGCTCACTGATTGGGAAGGGCAACCAACGGCGGATGGCGTCGACGCCGCGTTGCGCCAGGAGCGCACCAATGCCGTATCCGCCGCCAATGCCGCCTGACGCGACCGGGCTGTAGCGCCCCTGGCTGCACAGATGCGCTGTGGTGTTCAACGAGCCGGCATCGAGCGTCAGAACATGACACTGAGCCATCTCGGCAATGAATCGGGTCATCACGCCAGCGGCGTCGCACGAGGTGCGCACAGGCGCGCGCGACAGCCGTTGGAGCCCTGATGTTCGCGCAAAGCGAGCAACGATCTGCTCGTTGTAGATGCGCACAACTTCGCGTCGCACCGGATCGAGCTGCTCGACATCAAGGGTCGGTCGCACATTATCGACCATCGTGAGATCCGCGTGATCCGCCAGCGCCGCCGCCACTCCATCGCGCGCCTGACTGTTTCCCGCGAAAATGATCGGTCGTCGGGCGGCGGTGCGGGATTGCTCACTCTGCGCATCGACCTGAACGCCCTGTGACGCCAGCCCGACGATATGCGCAAGGCGGATGAGCGCGTCTTGTGCACCGCCTTCGATCCCGCCGACAATCACCACAGCGTCAGCCCGCACTCCGAGCAATGTTTGCACCTGACGTTCGATCCAGGTCATGCCTGAATCAATGACCCCAACCTGATCCTGGCGAACCGCATCATCGAGGGTGATGGTCTGAAGAACGCGGGTGTACGTTGCGCGCACGGCGCGATGCGCACTGCGCGCCGAAATGTCGCCAGCGACTGCCGCGATGATCAGGCTCATCACACCGGCTGCACTGCTACAGACAAACATGCCGTCAACCCCATCGCCCTCCGCCTGTTTCGGCGTCACCAGCGTGTTGTTCTCGATCAGGCGGCGACCGGTTTGTTCTTCGATGCGCCGCGTGGCGTCGAGGATGGCGAGGGTTGCGTCTCCGGTCGAAGGGATGCTGCCCGGCGCTTCAGCATAGCCGATGAGGCGGGTTTCGCCATCAACGGCGTCAACCAGCCAGACGTGGGTCATCGTACTGCCGACATCGGCGACCAGAAAGGCGTGCAATGCAATCGGGACGGACATGCTGCGCCTGTTTTCCTTTTCTTACGCGCCAAACAAACTGCGCACCGTCGCCAGAACAAAGTTCACGCGTTCGACCAGCGCGCTCAGATAACTTTGCAGCGCGCCAGCGAAGAAAAAGCCGAACGCAACCATAATCAGCCAGTGACCGATGGCGGCTGCGCCTTTGACCATGCGCCCGCTGCGGCTTTCCGGCGGGGCCGTGTAATAGAAGGAGGCAAGGGTCAAGACCGTACCGAGGACCAGAACGACAACCCCGACGATCTCCCCGGTTCCGCCGGTCAGAGGGCGCGCCGTATCGCGGATTTGCGGCAGCAATGTGCCAATAATGGCGCCGCCGATCGCCAGCGCTCCGCCAACGCCGAAGACGATCGCCAGCGGAATGTTTGCCAGCCACGACAACCGCTGTTCCCCTGTGATGCGCGGCAGGAGCAACACCCCGAGCAGCAATGGGACGCCGTAGAGCCACAGCGCAGGCGTCGAGCCATTGAGCAGCGCCAGCGCCGCCGGACGCAGCACCTGATGGTACGCCACGACGAACGCCAGACCGAGGGATGTGCCGACGAACAAATACTGCGCAATGCGAAACAGCGGGTTATCGCCAGCCACCCTGCTCAGTGCCATGAGCGTCAACAGTGCAGCGACAATGTTGACAATGACATCCTGGCTCACGGACGCCTCCTGCGCACTGCGTCGATGCCGCTGATCGCCAGACCAGCCACGAGCACGACAACAAACAAAAGAATGGTCAATCGCTGCTGTGTCGTCGCTTCCGCGACTCCCGGCATGTCGCCGCCCTGATCCAGCGCTGCAAATGCCAGCGCACCGCGTTGCCCCGCGATAGCGGCAACACCCGGCTGGCGCATGTATGGCTGAACGATGGGGGCGGCCTCTTCTGGCAGCAGAAAGAGCAGTGATACCGGGCGGTCGCCTGCCTGCACCTGTGGGTACACCTGTTCCATCCATCCCTGCACATCGGGCGTGTCGTCTGCCAGAACGATAATGAGCGAGAAGTCATTCAGACTTGCAATTGGACGACCCGTGTCGATGCCAGCGATCAGCGCGCTGCCGGTTGCATCGTCGCCGCGATAATCGTTGCGCAACACCGCCTGGAAATCGCGCCCCAGCGCTCGAAGCGCGATCTCGCCGCCGGGTTTGTAGCCCAGCAGAAGATATCCCTCGCCTTGCTGCCGGTAACCGGCGTCCCGCAGGGCATCGAGCAGATCGAACTGGAGCAGCGTTCCCTGGGGATCGGTGCTTACCAGCACAAGTTTGACGTCCTGGGCAATCAGTTGTCCAATGACGGCTCGTTCAAGCGGGCGCAATTCGCCCACTCGTCTGGCGTCCCATTCGTAGCCAATGAGCACGACGTCATTTGCGCCCAGCGATGCAATCTGATCAGCAGCGCCGGATACTGCGGGGATCAGGGGCGGCGCCTCGAGCGACGGAGCAATACCTGGAAACACGACGGCAATAACAATCAGTATCAACAGGGTGATCGAAAGCAGACGATCTACCCCAATGCGCTGGAGGGCGCTTCCGCGCTCCGGCGCTGGCAGCGGCGCAGCCGCCGGGATCGGTTCGGCAGCCAGACGGCGCAACAGGCTCAGGGACCTGATCTGCTCCTCGGTGCGTTGCGGCATTGGAGGAGGCGCAAGTTTTGGCGCTGCAACCGTTGCTCCCACGCCCGCCTCGTCCTCGGCGATGCTGCCGAGACGCTTCAGCCAGTCGAGGTCGCGCGCACCGACCGGCGCTGGTTCCGGTTTTGGTTCAGGCTCGACACGCAGCCATTCAGGCAGATCCATGCCGCTGAGCAAATCGCTGGAGGTTTGAGGCGCCGCAGACCCCGTGGTTTGAGACTGTCCATCACGTACATCAGGCGCTGCGACCTCAACGCCCCGCAGCCAATCGGGCAATCCCGCATCGCCTGAGGCGCCGGGTGAGAGCGGTCGTCCATGCTCGTCCTCAAGCCAGGGCGGCGTTCCCGGTGATGATGGGGCAGGCGCCTGAAGCCAGTCGGGCAG
>DAOTWI010000272.1:0-5463 GCA_034436075.1 Roseiflexus sp. | reverse complement strand
GCCGAACGGCGCTGGCGCAGCGCGGCCGGCGGGAACCGCGCGGTTGCGAGGGTTGCCCGCTGGCATGTCATAGCGCCTATATCCGCAAAAATGGCGAACCAGTCGCCTATCCCGACCTCGAAGCGCTCGCGGGGTTTGGCTGGCGGTGCGGGCTGGCAACCCCTGATGCGATTATTCTGGTCAACGATCTCTGCCTGCGTCTGGGTCTCGATGTGTCGGAAACCAGCGCGGCGCTGGCGTTTGTGATGGAGTGCCGCGAGCGTGGGCTGATCAATACTGGCAACCTGGCGTGGGGCGATCTCGAATCGATCGTCGGCGCGATCCGCCGCCTGGGGCAGCGCCAGGAAAAACGGGACATTCTGTCGCTGGGGGTTGGCGAAATGCAGGAAGTCTACTTCGGCAGCAGCGCCTTTGCGCCCCAGGCGCGACAACTTGCGTTCCCGGCGCTCGATCCGCGCGCGTTGCCCGAAATCGCCCTTGCCGACGCCACTGCGCCGATTGGCGGCGACTACCGCTACGCTATGATCTATGAGCCGTTCCTGGTTGAACCTCCGGTGTGGCTTCCCACCGATCCCAACAGTCCCCACTCGATCCACGGCGTCGTCCCGCGCCTGATCTGGCACGAACGATTTGCGGCTGCGGTGGACGCGGCCGGGTTGTGTCGCCGCCTGGCGCTGCTGGCGTATCAGATTGCTCCTGCTGAACTGAATGAACTTCTGGCAGCCACGCTTGGGCGGGCATTTACCAGCGTCGATGTGGCGAAGATTGGCGAACGGATCGTGACACTCGAACGCCATCTGGCGGTGCAGTATGGCGCCGGGCGCGATGCGCTGCCGCACCGCTGGACCGAAGAACCGCTCGAAGACGGTCCGGCCGCCGGGAAATTGCCGCTCCTGGACGAGATGCTCGCGGAGTATTATCGTCGCCACGGATGGGATGAACAGGGACGACCGTCGCAGGCGCGGCTGGCGGAACTGGGGATCGCACTGCCCGCCTGATGCGTCTTTCATCCATGGTGCAACCTGATCGCAGATTCCGGCGTCTCACCCGCTGAACATCCTGTTGCACGCCGGAGAGCCGCAGTATGACGCTGCACGTCGATGATGTCTTTGCACCCCTCGACCATGACCATGTGTTGGAGCGACTGGCAGGGGGTAATGAGACTGAGGTGTACTGGACTGATGATCGTCGCTATGTCGTCAAACTCAAGTACGACCTGGGGGGCGATCTGAGCCATGCGCTGCACTGGGCGCGGTGGATGCGCGATGTCGCCGATCACTACACGGACTGTCTGGGGGAGCGCCACACCATACCGAATTATTTCATTGTTGCGCGCGGCAGCGATGGGCGCATCTACCCATTGACGATTCAGCCCTTCCTGCCCAACGCCCAACCGCTCGATGCGCTCGACTATCGCACATTGATGCCAGAGCAACGCACGACGATTGCCCTGCACCTGAGCGAAATCCTGCGCCGGGCGCACGCCTTCTATCGCACAACCGGCAGCATGCCCGATCTGTATGGACGATCCGCCAGCAGCAGCGATGAGCGTGAGCGCATGAAAGCGCTCGACCGCCTGCCGCAACGTCTCTGGAGTTTTCTCGTCGAACGCACCCTGCTGCGGTCGCACAACCTGATGCTGGTGCACAATTCAGAGCCGCGCATCGTGCTGATCGATTATGATCCGGTGCGAAGGGGGCGCCTCTACCGCCTGGTCTATTTTGCCGTCCGCCGCATGCTGCTGCTGCGCGACCTGGCGGCGCTCGCATGGCTGCGCTGGAGCGCCGCCTTCGATGCCAAGATCGGGCGCCGGTAGCGCATACATCCACAGCGCTGCACGATCCGTCATGACCTATCGACGGAATGAACCGCTCGAAACATGATCAAAAATTGTGATCTTGCCACATTGTCGCGCCGGAAGGCGTCTGGTATAATATCAGCACGAGCGGTCAAAGAGGACGGTCGTTGTCTGTCTGTATCCGCTATTGTGCCGCGCAAGATCAATCAGGAGCAGCGCTCCTAGAACGTGAACGAGTATGGGTGACAATCGCTGGCTGAAGAATAGTTTCGTCTACCTCATCATTCTGGTTGCTGCACTGGCGCTGTTCTTCAATTACTTCAACAATGCGCAGGGTCAGGCGGAGGAACGGGGCATCTATCAGGTGCTCGCAGATGCCAAAGCTGGCAGGGTCGAGAAGATTGAGGCGCAGTCGGGCAACACCGAGATTCTGGTGACGTACCGCGATACCCGAACGAAAGTGCGGTCGCGCATTGAGTCGAATGATAGCATTACCATGTTGCTGGTGCAGGCGGGTGTGCCGCTCGACGCGGTGAATGTCGAAGTGCGCGCAGCGCCTGCCTGGGGCGGGTTGCTGAATGTCTTTACCATCCTGTTGCCGGTGCTGTTGATGATTGGCTTCTTCGTCTTCTTCATGCGCCAGGCGCAGGGGTCGAATAATCAGGCGCTCTCGTTTGGCAAGAGCCGGGCGCGAATGTTCTCCGGCGATAAGCCGACGGTGACGTTCGCCGATGTCGCTGGGCAGGAAGAAGCCAAACAGGATTTGACCGAAGTTGTTGAGTTTCTGAAGTTTCCCGATAAGTTTGCTGCGCTCGGCGCGCGCATTCCGCGCGGCGTGTTGATGGTCGGTCCTCCGGGAACCGGAAAAACGCTCCTGTCGCGCGCGGTCGCTGGTGAGGCCGGGGTGCCGTTCTTTTCGATCTCCGGTTCAGAGTTCGTCGAAATGTTCGTCGGCGTCGGCGCCAGCCGCGTGCGCGACCTGTTCGATCAGGCGAAGCGGAATGCGCCCTGTATCGTGTTCATCGACGAGATCGATGCAGTCGGACGGCAGCGCGGCGCCGGGCTTGGCGGCTCGCACGACGAGCGTGAGCAGACGCTCAACCAGATTCTGGTTGAGATGGACGGTTTTGATACCAATACGAACGTCATCGTCATCGCCGCCACGAACCGGCCGGACGTGCTCGACCCGGCGCTGGTGCGCCCCGGTCGCTTCGACCGCCAGGTGGTGCTCGATGCGCCGGATGTGAAAGGGCGCGTTGAGGTGCTCAGGGTGCATACCAAGGGTAAGCCGCTTTCCGATGATGTGCAACTCGATGTCATCGCCAAGCAGACGCCGGGCTTCTCCGGCGCCGACCTGGCGAATGCGGTGAATGAGGCGGCGATCCTGGCGGCGCGCCGGTCGAAGAAGAAGATCGGCATGGCAGAGTTGCAGGACGCGATCGAGCGCGTTGCACTCGGCGGTCCTGAGCGCCGTAGCCGTGTGCTGACCGAACGGGAAAAACTGCTGACGGCGTATCACGAATCCGGTCACGCCATCGCTGCGGCGGGCATGCCGAAAGCCTTCCCGGTGCAGAAGGTGACGATTGTGCCGCGTGGACGCGCAGGCGGGTATACGCTCTACCTGCCCGAAGAGGATAGCATTCGCTACACCACCGCATCGCAGTTTGCAGCGCAACTGGTCTCGGCGCTTGGCGGTCGCGTGGCGGAGGAGATTGTCTTTGGTCCCGACGAGGTTTCAACCGGTGCGGCGGGCGATATTCAGCAGGTGACGCGCATCGCGCGCGCAATGGTGACTCGCTATGGCATGAGTTCCAAACTCGGTCCGATTGCCTTCGGCGAACGCGAGGAATTGATCTTCCTCGGGCGCGAGATTACTGAGCAGCGCAACTACAGCGACGCTGTGGCGCGCGAGATCGACAGCGAGGTGCATCGCATCGTGTCGGAAGCGTATGAGCGCACCCGCCTGATCCTGTCGTATAATCGCGAAGTGCTGAACGATATGGCGAGTGCGCTGATTGAGTATGAGACGCTCGACGGCGAACGCCTGAAAGAACTGATCAGCCGTGTCGTGAAGATCGACGCGATCGAAAGCCGTCCGAACGGCGGCAACGGCGTGCTCGATACATCATCAACGTTGACGGCGCCACAGGCGTAACCAGCGCGTTGCGAGAGCCTGAGCAGGGGAGGCGTCGCCTCCCCTGTTTCGTTTGTCGTGTGCTATAATGCCAGAGCAATGCGAGATTTGTTTGGATATGTGGTAGTCCCGGAGAATCCTGCTATGTCTGGTCACTCGAAATGGCACTCGATCCGGCGCACGAAGGGGGTGCTCGATCAACGGCGCGGGCAACTCTTCACCAAACTGGCGCGTGACATTACGATTGCGACGCGCGAAGGGGGCAGCGGCGACCCGGAAGCGAATTTTCGCCTGCGCCTCGCTGTCGATAAGGCGCGCGCCGCCAATATGCCGATGGACAATATTCAGCGCGCGATTGATCGGGGGTTGGGTAAAGGCGGGGGCGACGCCGCAGCGCTCGAAGAGATTTACTACGAAGGGTACGCCCCCGGCGGCGTGGCGTTGCTGATCGAAGCGACGACCGATAATCGCAATCGCACCGCTTCCGATGTGCGCGCGACGATGACAAAGAATGGCGGCAGCCCCGGCGAACCTGGTTCGGTCAGCTGGATGTTTGAAACCAGGGGATTGATCACAGTCGATCTGTCGGTCAAACGCCTCGACCCGGACGAAGTGATGCTGATTGCCATCGACGCCGGCGCCGAAGATGTGCAGATCGAAGATGACATCGTCGAGGTGTATACCGACTTCAAACAACTTGCTGCGGTGCGCCAGCAGTTGATCGCCGCAGGTCTGCCAGTGACCGGCGCCGAGAAAACGATGATCGCCAAAACCACGGTGCAGCCCGATACCGCCGATGCGCTCAAGGCGATGAAACTGATCGAGAAACTCGAAGACCTCGACGATGTGCAGAAGGTCTACAGCAATCTTGAGATCACCAGCGAACTGGCTGAGCAGTTCGTCGGCGGGTGACGCTTGACCGCCTCGCGCACAATCGGCATTGACCCTGGCACCGCGCGGATGGGGTGGGGGGTCGTCGAAGAAATCGGCGGAACATTGCACCTGGTCGATTGTGGCGTGCTCACAACGCCTGCGGGATCGTCACAAGCGTCGCGGTTGCTTCAACTGTACAACGACCTGCGCGGTCTGATTGAGCGGTATCGTCCTGCCGCCGCTGCTATTGAAGAATTGTTCTTTGGCAAGAATGTCAACACGGCGCTGACCGTCGGGCAGGCGCGCGGCATTGCGCTGCTGGCGTTTGCGCAGGCAGGCGTTCCCGTCCACGAATACAAGCCATTGCAGGTCAAACAGGCGCTGGCAGGGTACGGCGGCGCCGACAAGCGTCAGATGCAGGAGATGGTGCGGCTGACGCTCCGCCTGCCTGCCATCCCGCGCCCCGATGACGCCGCCGATGCGGTGGCGGTAGCCATCTGCCATACCTATGCCGCGCCGATGATCCGGCGGATTGAGGAAGGGCGATAGATTCCTGTCTTTGCACGTATGAGGCGACGTGCGCAATGACCGCCGCACCCTGGTTCAATCCCTTCGATGATGCTGAACTGGCGTCTGGATACGAAGCCTGGTATGAAAC
>DAOTWI010000271.1:0-11536 GCA_034436075.1 Roseiflexus sp. | reverse complement strand
ACACTGCCCCGGCGAAGACCACACGATCTCAAAACCGGACGGGTACGAACGCCTGCGTGATGCGCAACCGTTTACGCTCACCCTCACGGCATCCGACGGCTCGCCGCGCCCGTTCCGCGTCTTCGAGACCGGACCGGCCGGGCTGCCGCCGTTCTGGACGTACCGCCGCTTGCTGGCGGGGCGCCTGTTCGATCCGTCCGGCGTACTGCGCGATATTGCGATGGTAAACTGGAATGCGAACGATTATCACCACGCCGACCTGATCAGCGCAACGCCGGAAGAGCGTGAACGGATTCTCGATGAAGCGAAACGGCTCTCCCTGTCGTTCCTTTACTGGTTGCAGACCGAAGTTCCGCGCGATGACGGCGGCGGGTCTGGCTACCCTGGTCTGCGCCTCCTGCCCGATGTCATGGGAACCGCCGATGGTCTGTCGAAAGCGCCCTACATCCGCGAGTCGCGCCGTATTCGGGCGCTGCGGCGCGTGACCGCCAGCGATATTCTGGCTGCTGGACGCACCACGGCGCGCGCGGCGCACTTTCCCGATTCGTGCGGCGTCGGGTGGTATTTTATGGACCTCCACCCGGCGGTGGGCAATCCGCGCAGTATGTTTGCGCCCACGCTGCCGTTCCAGATTCCGCTGGGCGCGCTCATCCCGCAGCGTCCGGCGAATCTGCTGGCGGCGTGCAAGAACATTGGCACGACCCACCTCTCGAATGGCTCATACCGGCTCCATCCGGTGGAATGGAACATCGGCGAGGCGGCTGGCGCGCTGGCGGCATTCTGCCTGGCGCACGGCGCGCAGCCGCGCGAGGTGTGGGAAGGACCGCTGCTGCGCGCCTTTCAGCGCCATTTGCTCAATCAGGGCGTGCCGCTGGCGTGGACGATCGACGTTCCTCCTGGCCATCCGCATTTCATTCCAACGCAACTGCTGCTGCTCGAAGGCGCGCTGGAAGGGAACGGACCGCGCGCAGCGTCGCTCGCCATTGCGCCGGATCAACCGGTGGATCGCGCCGATGCTCCTGCCGTCCTCTGCGCGCTCTTGCGCGTCGCCGGGTCATCAGCCGAACCGGTGATCGCTCCGGCGCTCGATCAGCAACCGCTCAGCCGCGCAGAAGCGGCGGCAACCCTGGCGCGTGCCGGGTTGCCTGCAACCGACCTGATCGATCCTCCCGCCTGGGGTGATCTGTGCGCGGCTATGCGCCCGCTCGTCTGAACCGCGCCGGATCGAAGAGCGCAATCGGGTGGCGGGTGCTGCCGCTGATTGCCAGGTCTGCCAGGATTTCGCCGATGACGCTGGCGAATTTGTATCCGTGACCTGAGCAGGGCGACGCGATGATCACCTGTGGCGTGTGCGGATGCGGCGCAATGATGAAATGGTGATCGGGCGTGAGGGTGTAGAGGCAGGTCGCCGTTGCCACGAGCGGTCCGTTCAGAGCCGGAATGCGCTGCGCCAGGGCAGTGCGCATGTCCGCAATCTCCTCCGGGCGCACGGTGCGATCCACCCGATCCGGGTCGGTCGGATGCCCGCGGTAAAAGAAGGCGACCTTGACGCCGCCTGGCGGTCCGTCCTGCGCGGGAAACCCGTAGAGCGCATCGCCGCTGGCGTCTTCCCAGATGTAGATCGGGAAGCGCCCAACGCTGAACGGCTCACGCCCGCCGGTTGGCTCGAACCAGTAGAGTGTCTGTCGCTCGACGGTCAACGGCAGCGACAGATTGGCGAGCAGGCGCGGCGCCCACGCACCCGGCGCAATGACGGCGCGTTCGGCTTCGTACACGCCGTGCGGCGTGGTGACGCGCACGCCGCCGCCAGGGGTTGTTTCCCAGGCAGTGACCGGTTCGTTGAAGCGCAGATCGGCGCCATGGCGCGCCGCCTGTTCGAGGTGCGCCCGAATGGTCGCTTCGGGATCGAGAAACCCGGCGCGCGCCTCGAACAGGGCAACCTCGTCATCGCTGACATTGAAGAGTGGGAAGCGGCGGCGGATGTCGGCGGCGCCCAGCAACTCGTGGGGCAGGTTGTGCGTGTGGGCGCTGTGCAATGCACCGTTGACGACTCCGCTCTCCGCTCGACCGATCATCAGGCCGCCAGTGATCGTCAGCAGCGGCTCGCTGCTCGTGCGCTGAAGTTCCTCCCAGAGTTCATAGGCGCGCAACAACAGCGGCACATACGCCGGGTCCTCGAAGTATGCCTGGCGAATGATCCGCGACCTGCCGTGGCTCGACCCCTGATTGTGAGCGGGGGTGAAGCGTTCCAGACCGATCACCCGCTGCCTGCGGCGCGCCAGGTGGTACGCGGCGGCGCTCCCCATCCCGCCTAGCCCGATAACGATTGTATCAACCATCTTGCGCATTCTCCGCAAAGCCTCTCCGAACACCGTAGAGCGATCATCATAAACCTGACATCGACGCAGCCAGCGCGGGCTGAGCCGGTCGAAGCCCACGCCGGTCGAAGCCCGCGCCCATCACGAAACAGCCAGCGCGGGCTGAGCCTGTCGAAGCCCGCGTCAATAGACGCATGGTTTTCGGATCGGGCGCTACCCGCATGCCAGTTCGAGCGCCTGGTGCAAGCCGCGACGCAGCGGCTCTTCAGTATAGCGCAGCGCATTGGCGCGTCCCCGGCGGATCAGATCCGCACGCAGATCGGCGTCGTCCTTGATCGCCAGAATCGCATCGGCAATTGTGCAGGCGCCGACGAAGTGCTGCCACCCGCCCGAATTGTGGATGGCGCTGTCGATCGGTTCAAGCAGATACGCCCCATCGCCGACGACCTCCGCCATGGCGCTGCGGTCGTTCGTGACTGCCGAAGGCACGCCGCAGAGCGCCGCTTCGAGCGGCGCCAGCTCAAATGCGCCGGAGTGGGGCACGTTTACCAGCAGGTCGCACAGGTTGAGCCGTTCGACATACGTGTAGTTCGCCGGAATCGTCGGGCGCTCCGGCGGCGCATCCCCGGCAGCGGAAGCGCCAGTGTCGTAGGGAATGCCTGTCAGTTGCCGGAAATCGCCCTGCGGAAAGAGCGCCAGGTCTGACACGCCAAGATGGTCGGCGACGTGGATCAGGTTCCAGCTGCCGAGCCAGGGGTCCTCGTTCCTCGGCTGGCAGTGGAAGTAGGCGATGATGTCGTCCGCCTGCCTGCGCGCCCGCAACTGCTGCAATGCCAGCATCACGCGCGGTTGCTGTTTGCGTTCGGTGTTGCGCCCAAACACGCCGATGACGAAGCGCCCCTCCAGACCGGCAGCGCGGCGCAGCGCCTCGCGGTGCGGCAACGGGCGAAACAGACGCGCATCGACCGGGTGGGGCGCGGCGATCACATTCGGAATGCCCAGCGACGCGCAGTAGTTTGCTGCGGCATAGGTCGGCGTCAGCGCCGCGCGGAAATCGCGCAACACCTGCATCAAATCGCGATCGAACGGAATCGTGTCGATCACGAAGTGGCAAATCATCGGACCCGACCAACCTGCCGCGCGCACGGCGGCGGCGAAGCGGGCGACAGCGCCGAGATCGTAATGGATGAACGCCAGGTCCGGTTGTTCGGCTTCCAGGAAATCAGGAACGAGCGGCAGCGCCTCTTTCTGATCGCGCGGCATCGGTACAATCCGGCACGGATAGCGCGCCGGGTCAAACGGTTGCTCCGCAGCGCACACGCCGAACACCACCGTCTCGTGACCCCATTCGGCGAGCATGCGCGTCAGATGGCGGGCGTGAATGCCAAAGCCGGTCGCCACCGACGGCGACTCGGAGATGAGAGCAATTTTCATACGAAGATTCTGTATGTGGGTCGACACTGCGAGGCTGATGAACATTCAGAATGAAATCCGGTCCAACCCGTGTCATCAGCCCGGAGCGTCCTCTATCTCGCCCAACGGCATCCGCCGTAAAGCACATACTAGTATACGGCAGGAGAACGCACAGGAGATCTCCCATCCTCAAACACGCGCAAACTTTGTGCCATTTGACACAAAGCCCGCGTGGTGGTAGAGTACACCTGAATATGCGCTATCCGGGGCGCAGTCCGATGTCAGCGCTGGAAAGCGAGTTGTCTGCCTATGTCTCCGCTCGCCGAGCATATCGTTCTCCGCGACCTGGACATCGAAAACATCGCTGATTTCGACGTCTATCTTCAGCATGGCGGCTACGAGGCGTTTCGTATTGCTGTCACCGAACGCACTCCCGCCGATATTGTTCAGACGGTCAAGGACGCCGGGCTGCGCGGGCGCGGCGGCGCAGGGTTTCCTACCGGCGTCAAGTGGGGATTCCTGCCGAAAGGGGTCTATCCGCGCTACCTGCTCTGCAATTGCGACGAGAGCGAACCCGGCACGTTCAACAATCATCAGATTATTGACCGCAATCCGCACCAGTTGATCGAGGGGATTGCGCTTTCCGCCTACGCGATCGAGTCTAACCTGGCGTATATCTACATCCGCGGCGAGTTCGCCGCCGCGGCGCGCCGCCTGGAACGCGCCATTGCGCAGGCGTATGAGCGCGGCTTCCTCGGCAAGAACATTTTCGGCAAAGGGTACGACCTTGACATCTATGTGCATCGTGGCGCGGGGGCGTACATCTGCGGCGAAGAAACGGCGCTTATGGAGTCGCTCGAAGGGAAGATCGGGCAGCCGCGGCTGCGCCCCCCCTTCCCGGCGGTCGCCGGTCTGTACGGCAAACCGACGATTATCAACAATGTTGAGACGCTGACGAATGTGCCGATGATTGTGCGCCACGGCGCCGCCTGGTATCGTCAGTTCGGCACCGAGAAGAGTCCAGGCACGAAGGTCTTCTCGGTCTCTGGTCATGTGAAGCGCCCTGGCAACTACGAGGTCCCGTTCGGCATCCCGTTGCGCGAGTTGATCTTCTCTCCTGATTACTGCCAGGGCATGCGCGGCGCCCACAATGTCAAGATTGTCGTGCCTGGCGGCGCGTCAGCCGGATGGCTTACCGCTGATGACCTCGATGTGACGATGGACTATGAGGCGCTGGCGACGAAGGGGAGCATGCTCGGCTCCGGCGGCGTGATCATCCTCGATGAGAGCGTCAGCGCCGTCGAGGCGGCGTACAAGATGGACGAGTTCTTCAAGCACGAGTCGTGCGGCAAGTGTACGCCGTGCCGCGAAGGGACGTATTTCCTGGTCAAGGTGCTGCATCGCATCACGCACGGTCACGGGCGCAAAGAAGATATTCCGCTGTTGCACGATGTGTACAATCAGATGGCGGGCAACTGCTTCTGCCTGCTTGGCGAAAGCGCCGTCGTGCCGATCCGCAGCGCGCTGCGCCTTTTCCCGCACGAGTTTGAACAGGCGATTGCGCAGACCGGCAACGGGCGCCGCGACATCCGGTTGATGCCGGTGCACTGAGGTTCTCCGATGACGACCATCACGCGCTGGACAGTCGAGGTTGTCGAGACGCTGCCACACCTGGAAGGCGGACGGTACGAGATTATCGACGGAGAACTGTACGTGACGCATCAACCCCACGTGCGCCACCAGATCACGTGCGATACTATCATCGTGGCGCTTGGAAGCTGGAGTCTGGCGACCGGCGCTGGGAGAACGATTCAGGCGCCCGGCTTGATGTTTGCCGATGATGAAGCGGTTGCCCCCGATCTGGTGTGGATCAGCCGTGCGCGACTGTCGGATGTGATTGGCGATGATGGCAACCTCCACGCTGCGCCCGATCTGATTGTTGAGATTGTGTCGCCCGGTAAAGCCAACGAAGAGCGCGACCGCGAAAAGAAATTCGCGCTCTACGACCGGCGCGGCGTTCCAGAGTACTGGATCGCGGACTGGCAGGCGATGACGGTCGATGTCTTCCGCCGCGATGACGAGGCGCTCCGGCTTGTGGCGACGCTGGAACCTGGCGATGTCATGACTTCTCCGTCGCTCCCCGGTTTTTCCTGCGAGATTGGACGCTTCTTTGCGATAGAATAACCAGACCGCCGTCACGCGGCGCGAGAGGTGTGCATATGCCCAATGTAACCCTGGTCATCGATGGACAGACGGTGACCGTCCCGGCTGGAACCAATATCGTGGACGCGGCGCGGATCGCTGGCGTCGCCATCCCGGTCTTCTGCTACCACCCCAAACTCAAGCCGGTCGGCATGTGCCGGATGTGCCTGGTTGAGGTGTGGACGCCGAAGATCGACCCGGCGACGCGCCAGGCGGTGATCGGCGAGGATGGCAAGCCGGTGCTGGCGTTGATGATGGGGAAATTGCAACCCGGTTGCGTGACGCCAGTGAGCGATGGGATGGAGGTGCGCACCACGACGGACCGGGTGCGGTTTGCGCAGAAGGGGCAGCTTGAATTCTTGCTGACGTCACACCCGCTCGATTGCCCGGTGTGCGATAAAGGCGGCGAGTGCCCGCTGCAAAACCTGACGATGCAGTTCGGTCCGAGCACCTCGCGCTTCGACTATGCCGACAAGATTCACTTCGAGAAGCCAATCCCGCTCGGCGATCTGATCTACCTTGACCGCGAGCGCTGCATTCTCTGCTCGCGGTGCGTGCGCTTCCAGGATGATATTGCTGGCGATCCGGTGCTTGGCTTCGATAATCGCGGGCGCGCCTGGGAGATTATCTCGCAATCCGATCCGCCGTTCGACTCGAAGTTTTCGGGCAACACGACCGATATCTGCCCGGTCGGCGCGCTGACGACTGCCGATTTCCGCTTCAAGGCGCGCGTCTGGGAACTGCGCCCGACCCCCAGCATTTGCCCGCACTGTCCGGTTGGCTGCAACATCTCGCTCGACATGCGCTACGACCGCATCATGCGCGTGATGCCGCGCGAGAATGAGTATGTGAATGAAATCTGGATCTGCGACAAAGGGCGGTTCGGGATGCGCTTCATCGAAAGTTCGGAGCGCCTGCGCCAGCCGCTCATTCGCAAGGGCGATACGCTGACGCCAGCGACGTGGGACGAAGCGATCACGCTGGTGGCTGAGAAGTTGAACGCCATCCGCACCCACGCAGGCGCAGCGGCGATCGGCGGGCTGGCAGGTCCTGATCTGCCGAATGAAGACCTCTACCTGTTCCAGAAATTGTTCCGCCAGGTGTTGCAATCGCCGAACCTCGATTGCCAGAGCGGCGCGCCGGGAGAACCAGAGATCATCGATCTCGGCGCAACGCTTGGCGTCGGCAAGGGAACCAACCTGTCGAGCCTGGGCGCGGGAACGGCGGTGCTGGTGGTTGGCGCCGACCCTGAAGAAGAAGCGCCGCTCTATGTGTTGCGCTTGCGCGGCATTGCGGCGCGCGGCGGCGATCTGACCGTCATCAACCCGTACCCGACGAAACTGGACCGCACGCCGGCGCGGGTCATTCGCCCGCGCGCTGGCGCCGAGGCGTTCGTTGCGCTGGCATTGCTGAAGATCCTGATCGAGGAAGACCTGATCGATGCCGACTTCGTGACGCGCCGCGTGCAGGGGCTTGATGACCTGAAAGCGCGTCTGCGCGATCACAGCGTTGCGTCGCTCTGCGCTGCCGCCGGTGTTGCCGAAGACGCTGTGTGCGCCGCAGCGCGCGCGTTTGCGAAAGCCGACAACGGCATCATCATGTATGGACGGGCGGCGCTGGCGGTTGGGGCTGATCTGATCGATGCGCTCGCCGATCTGGCGCTGTTGACCGGACACGTCGGCAAGCCGAACAACGGCGTCATTCCGCTTATTCCCGGTGCGAATGCGCGTGGCGCGCTCGATATGGGGGTGCGTCCGGGCGCGGGCAAGAAACGCGGCTTGAAAGCGCGCGAGATGTGGACAGCCGCGCGCGAGGGTCGGCTGCGCGGCATGATCATCGCTGGAATGGACCCGGTGCGCGACAACCCGGCAGCGGCGGAGGCGCTCGACGCGCTGGAGTTCCTGGTGGTACAGGATATCTTCCTCACCGAAACGGCGCAACGCGCCGATGTCGTGCTGCCGACCGCGTCGATTGCAGGTCGTGAGGGGACGTTCACCAATGCCGAGCGGCGGGTGCAGCGCTTCCGCCAGGCGCGCATCCCCGAATACAACACTCCGGCAGGGTGGGACGTTGCGCAGCGGATTGCGCGCGCGCTCATCGCTCTTGGGGTCAAGGCGGCCCCCGATGATCAGGGAGATGGACGGAGCGCAGCGCGCACGCCAGCAAAAACCGCAACCGCAGTAGCACCCGATCAGTGGGATTATGTCGTCGCCGGTGATGTGGCGGACGAGATTGCGGCGACGGTGCGCGGCTACGCTGATACGACCTACGAAAGCCTGGGGCTGACGCGCAAGCCGCAGTGGGGGCGCCAGCCGAACGAGGCAGTGTTCTATGACGGCACATCCTACGAAAATACCGAAGGCGTCGGCGTGCAGATCGCTGCCGAAGCGGATCATCCGAAAGCGACGTTGACGTTGCGTGCGCGTGTGTCAGCGAAAATTGACATAAGTAATGATCGCCCCTATATTTTGCTGGCAGCGCCGCGCGCCTACGATGGTCGCGCATGGAGTCGCGACTCGAAATTGTCGCCGCGCATGGTTGCGCCGCACCTGATTCTGAATGCGGAAGACGCGGCGGCGCTGGACGTTGCGCCTGGCAGCATGGTGCGGATTGTGTCAGAGGCTGGCAGCGCCGTGTTGCCTGCGCAGACCGACCGCACGCTGCCGCGCGGGCTGGCGCTGGCGCCCGATGTGAACGGCGCGCCGTTGAACGCGGTGCAGACAGGTCCGATGACGTGGATTGCGATCATGGCGCATATCGATGAGACGGTAGGAACACGATGACCTGGATCGATCTCGTCATACTCGTCGTCAAGTGCATTGTGCTGTCGCTGGCGGCGACGACGATTTTCGCCTACTTTACGCTGTTCGAGCGGCGCACGCTGGCGCGTCTGCAAAACCGGGTCGGACCGAACCGCGCCGGGCCGGGAGGGTTCTTGCAGCCGCTCGCCGATGCCGTCAAACTGTTCTTCAAAGAAGATGTGACGCCGCTACTGGCGGATCGTTGGGTTTACCTGGTTTCGCCAGCGTTTGCGCTCATTCCTGCGATCATCATCTGGGCGACGATTCCGGTTGGCATGTGGCCCGACGGTCAGGGCGGCAACTGGCTGCAACTTGCCGAGATCGACGTTGGCGTGCTCTACCTGCTGGCAGTCACGTCGGTCGGGGTGTACGGCATTGCGATTGCGGGATGGGCGTCAAACAACAAATATTCGATGCTCGGCGGCATTCGCGCCTCGGCGCAGGTCATCTCCTATGAACTCGCGCTCGGATTGACCGTTCTGGGCGCGGTGATGCAGGCGCAAAGCTTCAGCACCGCAGAAATTGTCGAGCGGCAAACGCAGATGTGGAATATCGTGCCGCAATTTCTGGGGTTCGTGGTGTTCATCATCGCCGCCACCGCCGAAGTTGTCCGTGCGCCATTCGATCTGGTCGAAGCCGAGCAGGAACTCGTCGGCGGGTATAATACCGAGTATAGCTCGATGAAATTCGCGCTCTTCTTTATGTCGGAGTATGTCAAGCTGGTGGCGATGAATGCGATTGCGGTCACCCTCTTTTTGGGCGGCTGGCAGTTCCCCGGCTTGCAGACCCTGACGCTGTTCGTAACGCAACAGTACGGCGCGGCTGCCGGCAATGCCGTGCTGGGGTTGACGTCGCTCGGCGCGTTCCTGCTCAAGGTGCTGCTGCTGTCGTTTGTGTCGGTCTGGATCCGCGCCACGCTGCCGCGGGTGCGCTACGATCAGTTGATGAACCTGGGCTGGAAGGTGTTGCTGCCGCTTTCGCTCATTAATGTCGCCATCACCGCTGTGCTGAACGTTCTGTTGCCGGATGCGCCAACCCTTACCGCTGTCATTGGGTTGGCGGTCGGCGTCGTGATTCTGGCGGTTGCAGCAATCGTCGGCAGACCGGGGAAGGAAAAGCGCACGGTGAAACTGGTGAAAATCAGCGCATGATGACCGTGGTTGTCCAGCATACGTAAAGCGAGAAACGCACTATGATCGGCGCTCTGTTCAAAGGTCTTGGCACGACGCTCCGGTACCTGTTCCGCAAGCCGGTGACGGTTGAGTACCCGGAAGTCAAGCGTCCGGTGCGCGAACGGTTTCGTGGCCGGCATCAATTGAAGCGCTTCGCCAATGGCTTGGAGCGCTGCATCGGCTGCTCGCTGTGCGCGGCTGCCTGCCCGGCGGACGCCATTCTGGTTGTGCCGGCTGAGAACGACCCGGCGGCGCCGCATTCGCCGGGCGAACGGTACGCGGCGCGTTATGAGATCAATATGCTGCGCTGCATTTTCTGCGGCTACTGCGAAGACGCCTGCCCGACGAATGCGATTGTGCTCGAGCATCAGTATGAACTCTCGTTCTATGATCGCCGGAGTTCGATCCTCACCAAAGACGATCTCCTGGTTCCGCCCGACAAGGGGCATGGCGAGATTCCGCCGATTTTGCAGCAGTTGAATCGCCGTCCGAGTCCGCCCGCGCAGATTGACCTGTAGTGACGAGGCTGGCATGGAACTTATCATTTTCCTGATCACGGCGGCGGTTGCGATTGCAGGCGCAGTGGCGATGCTGCTTAGCCCGAATGCCATTCACAGCGCCATTTTTCTGCTGATCAACTTCGTCGCTATTGCGGTGCTCTATGTCCTGCTCTATGCGCCGTTTCTCTTTGCGATCCAGTTGATCGTCTATGCTGGCGCGATCATTGTGCTGTTCCTTTTCGTGGTCATGCTCCTGGGCGCGGAGCGCGCCGAGGATACCCGCGAACGGTTCGCCTGGCAACGTCCGCTGGGGTTGACGCTCGCCGCTATTCTGCTTGGCCTGATCGGGTATATCGCACTGCGCGGTCCGGCGTCCGAGGCGACCGTGGCGGATCAGCAGTTCGCATCACCCGAACGCATCGCTGAGGCGCTCTTCACCACGCACCTGCTGCCATTCGAGATTACGGCATTTCTGCTGCTGGCGGCGATTGTTGGCGTGGTGGTGCTGCATATGTCGAATCACGCCGGGAGTGGGGAGGCGGGGAGGAGAGAGTAGGGAGTGGAGAGGCAGGGGTCAGGAATGAGCGCGCCGATCCGGGTGTTCATCACGCTTATCACCTGATGATACATAGAGACGTTCTATGACGCCGACGAGTTACTATATTCTGCTAAGTGCATTGCTGTTCACGCTTGGCGTGGTTGGCGTTATTACGCGGCGCAATGCGCTGATCCTGTTTATGTCGGTCGAGTTGATGCTGAACTCGGCGAATCTGGCGCTGGTGACCTTCGCCATGGCGCGGCAGGATGTCGCCGGGCAGATTGTCGTCTTTTTCGTCATTGTGGTGGCAGCCGCAGAGGTTGCGGTCGGTCTGGCGCTGCTGGTGGCGATTTTCCGCACCAAGCATACGACCGATGTGGATGAGATCAACGCATTAAGAGGCTAGAGCGACGCTCACGATGACGGCGCCAGACGGTGACGGCTGTGTGATTGGCGATGGCTGAGCCTGTCGAAGCCAACGCCCATTGCCAGGTTCAGGCATGGGGGTGCAAGCATGAATTGTCAGGCGGCAAGCAAGCGCGTTCCTGAGGCGATGCGCCCGCCCCCCCAAACCCCCCCGCAAGCGGGGGGG
>DAOTWI010000270.1:0-5550 GCA_034436075.1 Roseiflexus sp. | reverse complement strand
CGGCAGCGCACGCCGCGCCAGCACTGCGCCGTGCGCCAGATCGACGAGACCGGCAGCCAGTTTTGTGCCGCCAAAATCGAGTCCAAGCACCAATGTCATACAGGCTCGGCGTTGATCCGCTCACCAAGCGCCACTGCCAGACTATGGCAGATGGCGCTGTGGACATCTTCAACCTCTGGCATGCAATGGCTGGGAACCACAACGGCAATCTGCGCCAGACCCGCCAGCTTCCCGCCGCCGAAACCGGTTAACCCGATAGTCGTGGCGCCCTGCGCAGCCGCCCACTCAACCGCGCGCAGCACATTCGGCGAATTGCCGCTGCCCGAAATCGCCACCAGCGTGTCGCCGGGACGGTAGAGCGACATCACCTGCTCGGCAAACACGCGCTCATACGCCGTATCGTTCGACCAGGCCGTCATCACCGGCACATTATCGGTCAGCGCAAGGGCGCGCACACGGCGACGACCGTCGCTGATCGTCCATTTTGCCAGATCACACGCAAAATGTGATGCAGTGGCAGCGCTGCCGCCATTGCCGCAAATGATGATCGTTCCGTCGCGCAGGTAGGTTTGCCATAACGCCTCTTCGATCGCGCGCAATGGTTCACGGGGCGTCGCTGCAAGCGTTGTAGCCAGCGATGTGAGATACTGGTCGACTCTCATTCGTTTCCCTCCTTGAGGAGTGAGGAGTTAGAGGTGAGAGGCGAGAGGTAAGAGGTAAGAGGTGAGAGGTGTGGGGTGAGAGGTGAGAGGTGTGGGGTGAGAGGTGAGAGGGATGGTCTCACTTTCGACCTTCGACCTTCGACCTTCGACCTTCCACCTTCCACCTTCCACCTTGCTATCTTTTCTCGTGTTTAACGTTCAAAGCCCTCTTCCATCTGTCATCCCTCTCGCCGCATTCCTCTCACCACGTTCTCTCGGCGCACTCCTCTCGCCTCGTTCCTCTTGTCTCTCGCCGCATGCCTCTCGCCCCGTTCCTCTCGCCTCTCGCCGCATGCCTCTCGCCTCGTTCCTCTCGCCTCTCGCCTCTAGTGTACCGCAGAACCTGGTTCGATGATACGCACGTTGCGCCGTTCCTGGAACATTCCTGCTCCGTGTTATAATTGCGTTGTGAAAAGTCTCTCATATGCAGCAGCGCAGCAGGAAGTGAGAAGCACTATGAACGAAGGCGAGCGCGATCTTACGATATCGATAGAGGAGGAGTTTGGGCTGAGCGCCGTGCGTGAATTGTTGCGGATCATCAGCGAAACGGACGTCAGCGAGATCTCAATCGAGCGCGGAACGACGCGACTGCACGTCAAGCGAGGACCATCGCTCCACCACCATGCGCCCGCGCCGATGTTCGTCACGCCATCGATCGCCGCTAGTGTGCAACCATCAGCGCCGCCGATTGGCATCGTGCAGGCGCCGGTTCAGACGCCGCCGCCGGTCACGCCTGCTCCAGAACCGGCAGCCATGCCTCCGGGTAACATCATTGCCGCGCCGATGGTGGGCACATTCTATGCCGCCCCATCGCCAAAAGACCCGCCCTATGTCCAGGAAGGCGATATCATTCATGTCGGCGACCGGGTCGGCATTGTCGAGGCGATGAAGATGATGAACGAAATCGAAAGCGAATTTGCTGGCCGGGTTGCGAAGATTCTGGTTCAGAATGCGCAACCGGTAGAGTATGGGCAGCCATTGATGGTCATCGAGCCGCTGTCTTAGCGGCGACGCTGCCGGCTCAAGAGTGCTCGAAGGAGTGACGGTTCATTTTCATGCAACTCCTGACTGTTTCTCAACTCAACACGTACCTGCGCGACCTGCTTGATGCTGACGATCTGCTTCGCGATGTGTGGGTCGAAGGGGAGATTTCGAGTTTCAATCGTCACTTCTCCGGTCACTGTTACTTTACGCTAAAAGAAGGGGACGCCCAGATCGGCGCGGTCATGTGGAAGTCGACCGTCGCGCGTCTGGCGGCATTGCCCGCCAATGGCGAGGCAGTGCTTGCCCATGGACGGGTGGCGTTCTACGAAGTGCGCGGTCAGGTGCAACTCTATGTCGATATGCTGCGGCCTGCGGGCATCGGGCTGCTTCAAGCGCAGTTCGAGCGCCTGAAAGAGCGCCTTGCCGCCGAAGGGCTGTTCGATCCGTCGCGGAAACGCCCGTTGCCGCTGCTGCCGCACCGCATCGGCATTGTGACATCGCCAACCGGGGCGGCGCTCCAGGACGTGCTCAACATTCTGCGTCGCCGTTACCCGCTTGCTGAAGTCGTTTTCGCACCGTGCCGGGTCCAGGGCGCAGGCGCTGCCGATACCATTATCAATGCGTTGTACGCCCTGTACGAAACCAATGTGGACGTCATCATCGTGGCGCGCGGCGGCGGCGCCGCCGAAGACCTCTGGACGTTCAACGACGAACAGGTGGCGCGCGCCGTGTTTGCCAGTCCGGTTCCGGTTGTAAGCGGGGTAGGACACGAAACCGATACAACGATAATCGACTTTGTCGCCGATGTGCGCGCACCTACTCCCTCCGCCGCTGCTGAACTGGTGTCGCCGGATATTGCGAACCTGATCGATGACATCGTTCAGATGCGCACCCGCCTGGATGCTGCAATGACGCAGCGCCTGGCAACTGCCCGTGAGACGGTCGCCCGCTTGAAACTGCGGCTGGATCTGCGGTCGCCAGAGGGGCGCATCCGGCGCGACCGCCAGCGCATTGATGAACTCATACGCCGCGCTGCAACAACGATAGAGCGCCGCCTCACCCTGGCACACGCCCGGCTCGATGGCGCACGCGGTCGGCTCGAGGCGCTCAGCCCGCTGGCGACGCTCGAACGCGGCTATGCCGTCGTCCATTCATCACACGGAACGTTGATTACCGATGCAAGCCAGGCTGCACCGGATGATCGCATCGAGATCATCGTGCGACGCGGTCGCTTTCGCGCCCGCGTGGAACCATCAGAATCAAGCGCATGATCCTCTATCGCCCTGCGCCGCGCAACGCATACACACAACCATGATGGCGCGATCCACAACGTGCTCCATAGCGAATCCCGTTCCATCTCACGTTTATATAGAGAAGCTCGCACCGCGCATCGCCTGGGAAACGATTGCGGAGTTGCAACAATGCCCATGAACTGAAACAGGTGCACCTATGATGCCAATCAGCGAATCGCCTCCTGGTGAAACGTATGAGACGCTGTACTCCCGTTTGCAACGGATTGTCGATCAGCTCGAAACCGGCGATCTGCCGCTGGCGCAGGCGCTGGCGCTGTACGAGGAAGGCGTGGCGACCGCCGAAGCATGCCAACGTCTCCTCGATCACGCGGCATTGCGTGTTCGGACGCTGACGGATGGCACGGATCAATCGCCTGCTGTTGCGGAGACGGATGCGTGAACGTCGAAAAGGTGCATCGTTACCCTCGCTACTTTACCGTCACCGTCGAACTATTGTCGGCCATTACCGTTCTGCTTGCGCTGGCGCTGCTGGGACGCGACGTATTGCGCCTGCTCTGGTCGATCTATGACCTCGATACGGCGCTGTTTGCCCGGTTCCCCTGGCTGACAGACCTGGTGCTGGTCATTTCTGACGCCAATGGGTCGCCGCCGAACAGCCTGACCGATGTGCTGCCGGCGCTCTCGTGGATGGCGCTGGCGCTGGCAGCTGCGTTGTTGCTGCGCAATAGCCTGCCGACGGTGCGCACCAGCGCCCGCGGCATGTTGGTGGCGTTCGTCAATGACTGGCTGCCCGTGCCGTGGGAAAATATTCGCGCAATCAAGGTGACCGAGGCGGGTGATCGCTATGTGCTGCTGGTCGAAACAGATCGCGGATGGCTCACCGGCTGGCATCGCTGGTACAGTTTCGTCTATCGTCTTGGCTTTCGCCCGGCATTCCTGATCACGTCACAGATCAGCGAATTCGATGAACTGGTCAAAACGTTGCTCAGCGAAGCCGATCGTGCAGCGCGTACCATGGCGAAGGAACAGCGCATTGAGTTGCAGGAAAACGCCAGTTCACCACTGTTCCGGCTCTTGCTCAGCCCATCCGCGTTTTTCGCGCAACGCGCATCGCAACGCGACGCTCCACCTGCCGCAGCCGGCGTTGCCGGCGATGTCGTGATCGGGCAATATCCGCGCCATATCCGCCTGACCCTGACCTGGACGGCGGCGCTCATCGCGGTAGCGGCGCTCCTGCGGTATCTGACGCTCATTCTGACCTACCTGGCGATCACCTTTCCCTGGGTGCGTTCGCTGCCGATGATTGATCGACTCGATCTGCGATTGCTTCCCGCTCCCTGGTGGCTGCTGATCGAGGCGCACGTGGTTCTGTTGTTCTTGCTCGGCGTTGCATCGGTTGTGTATCATGCGCTGCCTGCCGTAGAAGCGCGCAGTGAAGGATTGGTCGTTCATCGCCTGCGTGGACGGCTGCTCGTGCCCTGGGCGCGCCTGCGGGTTATGAAGGTGACTGAGTTTTCGGAAACCAGCCAGATGGTGCTGATCCAGGTCGCTGGCGGATTGCCGCTCGATGCCCGGTTTGTCAGTATGCTATACGATGGCAGCCTGTCGCCGGGCATTCTGATCACGTCGGCGATCAGCAATGGCGATGCATTGTTGCAACGCATCGCGCTCGAAGCCATGCGCTATCATCAAGCGACCATTGATGCTGAGACCGTCCCTTTTCAAAGCGATGCGCGTTCGGATCTTCTGCTGTTGAGCGCCCAATCGAATACTGCCGTCACCCGTCTGGTCGAAGAGTCGCGCATCGATCCAGATACCCAGCAATTTACGACCAAACGGTTCTTGCGCGTTCTGCCGACTGCGATTGGGCTGGCAGTATTCCCTGCCCTGATCCTCTTCGCCGACCGTTCATTCGTGCAGCATATTCTCCCGGACGGCCGCCTGATAGGGGCGATCATTGTGATGCTGCTGCTGGCATTGCTCGAATGGCCGCTGGTGTCGCTTGCCGCCGTTGCGCTCGATGAGATGAGCGGCGGCGGCGAGGACGGGCTGCGCCCGCTCTATCTCTACCCACAGGTTCAGCAACCGCGTCTGTTTCTGATGCTGGCGGCGCTGATCGTCCTGCTGCTCGGCGCACAACCACTGGCATCACTCCTCTGGTTGGGCGCCATCGGCTGGTCGTTCTGGCTGGCGGCAGGGTTGTGGAGCGCACTCTACGACTGGCGCGGCGGGCAACTGATCGGCGGCGGATTGATCCCGGTCGTGTTTCAGTTGATTCTGCTGATCGGGTATCTGGTGGTGCGCGCTTAGGAGTGAGGGGGGAGGAGGGAGGAGGGAGTATTAACATGCACCCTCGCGCCTCCTGCCTCGCGCCTCCTGCCTTGCGCCTCCTGCCTCGCACCTCTCCCATCCACCAAGGACACGAAGGCGCACGAAGGGCATTCCAACCTTCGACCTTTCACCTTCGCACCTGCAACCTGCACTCCGCTCACCTGCCGCCTGACCACGTTCAACGTTCACCGTGAAACGGTCTCACCTCTTACCTCGCGCCCGGAGACGTTGCGGTGCAACGTCTCTCCGTGCAACCTCGCCTCGCGCCCGGAGACGTTGCG
>DAOTWI010000269.1:0-4823 GCA_034436075.1 Roseiflexus sp. | reverse complement strand
TGCAACGTCTCTGCGACGGATCATTCAATTCAACGCCCTCCCCGCTTCTTCGGCCGCGTCGTTGGGGTTGCAGCCGCGCCATTGGCGCCGGTTTTCGCCCGTTTCCCATTGGCGGTCGCATCAGTTTTCGCCGGTTTCTCTGCTGCTGCGCCATTCGCGCCGGTTTTCGCCCGTTTCCCATTGGCGGTCGCATCAGTTTTCGCCGGTTTCTCTGCCGCCACGCCATTCGCGCCAGTTTTCGCCCGCTTCCTGGCAGTGGTCGCCTTTGCGTCCGTTGCTGCTGGCTCTTCCGCCTGCGACTTCGACGCTCCGTTGGCATCGGGCGTGTACTGCGCGACTTCGTCCAGCGAGTTGACCAGGTAGTCGCACTTCGGGTAGCGGTTGCAGCCGAAGAACGGTCGCCCGAATTTGCCGCGCCGTTCGAGCAGTTCGCCCTGACGACACTTCGGGCAGGCGACGCCGGTCGATTTCGGCGGCGGCACCGGCTTCCCCTGTCTGTCGAGACGCCGCGTGTTCTTGCACTCCGGGTAGCCGCTGCACCCCAGGAACGGACCGAAGCGGCTCTTCTTCAGCACCATCGGTCGCCCGCAGAGATCGCAGACAACGTCGCTCATCTCCGGCGACGACGGCGCATCCAGCACGATGCGTCCCTCGCTGTCGCGGTGGAAGTCGCTTGTGAAATCGCACTCCGGGTAGCGGTTGCACGCCAGAAATTCGCCGTTTCTGCCGAACTTGACCGCCAGTTGCCCCTGGTTGCAGCGGGGACAGGTCAGGTCGGTCAGGATTTCCTCGCGTTTGACGTTGCGCATGCTGCGCTGTGCATCCGCCAGTTTCTGCTCGAACGGTTCGTAGAAGGCGCGTAGCACCGGCGCCCACTCCTTTTCGCCCTCGGCGATGTCGTCGAGTTGCTGCTCCATTTCCGATGTGAAGCCGTAATCGACGATGCTCGGGAAGTGCTCCACCAGCAGATCGGTCACGACTCTGCCGAGCGTGGTCGGCACGAGTTTTTTGTCGGCGAGTTCGACATACTCGCGCTCGATGATTGTCGAGATCGTCGGCGCATAGGTCGAGGGACGCCCGATGCCCAGACGCTCCAGTTCCTTTACCAGGCTGGCTTCGGTGAAGCGCGGCGGCGGCTCGGTAAAGTGCTGCACCGGCAGCAATTGCAGAAGGTTGAGACCTTCCCCCTCCTCCAGCAACGGCAACCGTCGCTCGCTGTCCTCATCCTCCTCGCCTTCGTCCAGGCTGACGTTGTAGACCGCCAGGAAACCTGGGAACTTCAGCACCGAACCGGTGGCGCGGAAGGTGTATGGGTCGTTTCCGGCGCTGCGCGTCATCTCCCGTCCGGCGCCAATGTCCACTGTCGTGCTGTCGAAGACCGCAGCCTCCATCTGACTGGCGACGAACCGCTTCCAGATCAGGTCGTACAGCCGGTACTGGTCGCTCGTCAGGTAGGGCTGCACCTGTTCAGGCGCGCGGCGGCTGAGGGTCGGGCGGATCGCTTCGTGCGCCTCCTGCGCTCCCTTCGCCTTCGTTTTGTAGAATGGCGGCTTCGCTGGCAGGTAGGCGTCGCCAAACCGCTCGCGAATGACCACGCGCGCCTCTTCCTGCGCCTCGCGCGAGACATTCACGCTGTCGGTGCGCATATAGGTGATGAGACCGACCAACCCCTCGTCACCGCCGATATCGACCCCTTCGTACAACTGCTGCGCCACCGCCATGGTGCGCTTGGCGGAAAAGCCGAGTTTGCGCCCGGCTTCCTGCTGCAACGTGCTGGTGGTGAACGGCGGCGCCGGACTGCGCCGTTTATCGCGGCGCGTCACCTTGCGCACGATATACGCGGCGCCTTCCAGATCGATGATGATCGCCTGCGCCTGATCGCTCGAGCCGATGTCGAACTTCTCGAGTTTCTTTCCGGCGCGCTCGATCAAAATGGCGCGAAAGGCGTCGCGCTGTGCGTCGCTTGCGTTCCGCTTCAGCAGGTCGGCTTCGATAGTCCAGTACTCCTGCGGAACAAACGCCTCGATCTCACGCTCGCGCTCGACCACCAGGCGCACCGCCACCGACTGCACCCGCCCCGCCGACAACCCGCGCCGCACTTTATCCCACAGCAACGGTGACAGTTTGTAGCCCACCAGACGATCCAGCACGCGCCGCGCCTGCTGCGCATCGACCAACCGGCGGTCGATGTCGCGCGGCGCTGCCATAGCGCTGCGCACGGCGCCAGGCGTGATTTCGGTGAAGACCACCCGGTAGACCGGTTTGCCGCGCGGAATCTTCGCCGCCTCGGTGATATGCCAGGCAATCGCTTCGCCCTCACGGTCCGGGTCGGTCGCCAGATAGATAGCATCCGCCTGGCGGATCGATTTGCGCAGCCCGGCGATAATTTTCTCTTTGCCCGGTGAAACCTCGTACACCGGTGCAAAGTTCGCTTCCAGATCAACACCGAGGTCGCTCTTCGGCAGATCGCGCACATGCCCCATCGACGCCTCGACCCGGTACCCCGAACCGAGGTATTTCTGAATGGTGCGCGCCTTCGCCGGCGACTCGACAATCACCAGTTTTTCGCCCATGATCCTGTCCAGTTCCAGATGGTTAAGAAACTGTTACGAAAGCATATATCATGCAATCTCTCACCCGTGCCACTATAGAGGTTGCTGATCGGCTTGTCAAGAGTGCATCCGCCGCGTGCTATAATGCGGCGCCTGGTTCTCAGTTCTCAGTTCTCGGTTCTCAGTTCTCATAGGGAGATCAATCGGATATTGGACAATCTCGTGATCGGCGTTGGCTTCGACAGGCTCAGCCAACGCCAACCGCTCCAAAGGTACAGGCTTGATTGTCCGGGCTTTATTTGATCCCGCTATCAGTTCTCAGTTCTCGGTTCTTGGTTCTCGGTTCTCAACCACGTGACCATCGTTATTCTCATCTTCATCATCCTGGCGCTCATCCTGATCGGCGCGTTCATCTCCCACGCGCTGCCCCTTGCATATCGCGCGAACGACCCGCTCGAACGAACCTTCGAATACGCCCTGATCGGCGCGCTGCTCAACGGATGGCTGGCGTTCGCCCTGGCGCAGATCGGCATCTTCTCCGCACTGCTGCACGCCGCCATTATCATGGTTCTCTGCGCTATCGCCCTGTTCATCGGGCGCCGCGCACCCGACGATCTGACCACGCCAACGGATGTGTGGAGGCGGTGCATTTCCTGGTCCAGGCGTTGCAGTGCAACGCCTGGACCACGGAGGCGTTGCACTGCAACGCCTCTACAAGGACGCACCGCCCAACGTTCAACGTTCAACCTTCAACCTTCAACCTTCAACCTGCTGCTCGTCGCCCTTCTCTGTGTGTTCGCCCTCCTCGTCTCCCGTCCCTTCGAGACGATTATTGGCGTGCGCGACGCGGGCGTGTATGCCAATGCCGGGTTCGTCATGGCGCGCACCGGTTCGCTCACCTTCACCGATCCACTGGTGGCGCAGATCGCCGCCGATCAGCAGTCGCCCGACCTGGCGCTCGCCGATTCAGCGCGTCAGGCGGAGACGAACTTCCTTGGCGTGCAGAATCCGCAGCGTTTCATCGCCACCCGCCTGCGCGCCGCCGGATTCTTCATCGACCAGGGCGATCTTGGGCGCGGGCGCGTTGTGCCGCAGGGATTGCACCTCTTCTCAGCGTGGATTGGACTGATTGCCGCGTTCTTCGGCTTGCACGCCGGATTGCTCGCCCCCGCCGTCACCGGTCTGCTTGGCGTCTGGAGCGTTGCCATGCTCGCCCGCCGCCTCGCCGGTCCGTGGGCGGCGCTCCTGGCAGCGCTCTTCCTGGCGCTCAACGCCGTGCAGGTCTGGTTCAGCCGCTACACCACCGCCGAAACCACGGCGCAGTTCCTCGTCTTCGCCGGTCTCTACGCCTTCGCCGCCGCGTTCGGTCGTTCAACGCGAAACGTGCACCGCGAAACGTCTCTACAGGAACGCACGGTGCAGGCGGTGCAATGCACCACCTCTACGGGGACGCACGACACCGATGCTGGGATGCCTGGTTCGGGCGTCGCAACATCCGGCACAGGCGTTGCAATGCAACGCCTCTACGGGGACGCAACGTTGAACCTTCAACGTTCAACCTTCCTCGCCTTCCTCGCCGGGCTGGCGTTCGGGCAACTCGCGCTGACGCGCATCGAATTCTTCCTCGTGCTGGGTCCAGTGGCGCTCTACCTGCTCTATGTCTGGCTCGCGCGCCGCTGGACGCCGCCGCACACCGCGTTGCTGGCTGGCTCAGGAGCAATGCTGCTGCATGCCGGATTGCAGATCGCCTTTCTGACGCGCGCGTATTTCTTTGATACGCTCTTTGCCCGGCTCCAGGATTTCGCCCTGACCGCCGCGCTCGCATTGCCATTCCTCACCCCGACGCTGCGCCAGGTCTATCTGTTGCGCCCCTGCTCGCGCCTGACGATGCAGCCCTGCCCGCCGATTGCCGGCATGCCGCCGACGGTTGATGCGCCGCTGAACTGGGAACGGATCGGCATCGAGGCGCTGGTCGTTGTCGTGATTGTCGCTGCCCTGATTGCGATCCGCCGCCTGAACCTGATCGCCCGCGTTGCGCCGCTGCTGGCGCGCCTGAACCGGCCGCTGCGCCTGGTTGCGGCAATCGCCATCATCGGGATTGGCGGGTATGCCTACCTGATCCGCCCGCAGATCCTGTCGCTGCCGGCGCTATCGGCGCTGCCCGCATGCCTTGCGCCTGAACAACTGACGAACCCGCAGGGCGCGTGCCTGACATTGCAGGGGTATGTCGGCGCACCGATTGCGACGCCAGCCTATGTCGATCCGCTCGCC
>DAOTWI010000268.1:0-8752 GCA_034436075.1 Roseiflexus sp. | reverse complement strand
CGCAACGTCTCTGCGCGTGCAGAAATTTACATGACGAGGAAGACATGATGCGATCCTACACATCACTCACTCTCCTGCTCATCGTTGGACTGATCGCCTCTGCATGCGGCGATCTGATCGGCGGAGACAGCGGCGGTTCACCCGCCAGCGCCATCACCATCACCATTACCTATAGCCCTGAGAAGGACGAGTGGCTGAAGGATCGCATCGCCGCCTTCAACCAGTCGCGCACGCAGATCGACGGGCGCCCGATTGTTGTCGAAGGGATCAACAAATCGAGCGGCGCAGCGCGCACCGAGATTAAGAATGGTCAACTCCAGACCACCATCTGGTCACCCTCAGCGTCAACATGGCTGGAGGTATTGAAGTATGAGAGCGGCAACCCGAATGTGGCGGTCTCAAACCAGCCGCTGGTTCTGACGCCGGTGGTCATCTCGATGTGGCGCCCGATGGCGGAGGCGATGGGCTGGCCCGACAAACCGATCGGCTGGTCGGACATGCTGGCGCTGATCGAGAACCCAAAAGGATGGGGCGCCTACGGGCATCCTGAGTGGGGGCGCTTCAGCTGGGGGCATACCGACCCGGAGATCAGCACAACGGCGCTCTCCACGCTGCTGGCGGAGTTCTATGCCGCTACCGGAAAACAACGCGATCTCACCGTCGCTGACATCCAGAAACCGGAAAGCCAGGAGTTCATCCGCAAACTGGGGCAGGGCATCAAGCACTATGGCTACAACACCCTGGTGTTCAGCGAGAACATGCGGAAATTTGGGATGGGATACATTTCGGCGTTTCCGATGGAAGAGGTGACGCTGATCGACTTCAACAAGAACAAAAATCCGCCGACGCCGCTGGTGGCAATCTACCCACGCGAAGGCACCTTTTGGCACGACAACCCGTTCATCATCATGGCGCGCGCCTCCGAGCAGGAGCGGCGCGCTGCCGAGCGGTTCTACGATTTCCTGCTGACCGACGAGAGCCAGCGCCTGGCGATGAGGTACGGCTTCCGCCCGGCGAACGTGAATGTGCCCCTGGCAGATCCGATCAGCCTGGCGTATGGCGTGCAACCGCAGGGGGTGCAGAGCGTTCTGCCCGTGCCGCCAGCCGAAGTGATCGTCGCTGCCAAGAATGCCTGGTCGCTCAACCGCAAACGCGCCGACATTCTGATTATTGTGGATGTCTCTGGCTCAATGGAGGGTGAAAAACTGGCAGCGGCAAAATCGGGGCTTGGAACCTTCCTGAGCCGCATTCTGCCGGATGATCGCGTCGGCCTGATCACGTTCTCGACCGAATCGCGCGTGGTTGTGCCACCGGCGTCGCTGTCGGATGCGCGTCTCCAGCTCGATGACGCAATTGCGATGATGCAGGCTCAGGGCAAGACAGCATTGTACGACGCGCTCATGGATAGCAAAAAGGTGTTCGATGCCCTGCCGCCGGTTGAAGATGACCGTATCCGCGCCATTGTTCTCCTCTCGGATGGGCAGGACAACTCCAGCCAGGCCACGCTCGAACAGGTCCGCCAGGTGTTCGAGGAATCGGGTATCAGCATCTTTCCGGTGGCATACGGTGCCGATGCCGATACCGCCGTCCTGCAACAGATCGCCACGTTTTCGCGCACCATCCTGGTGCAGGGCGATACCGGCGATATTGGTCAGATTTTCGAGAATCTGAGCAGGTATTTCTAGGTGTGAGGCGTGAGACGAGAGGCGAGAGGAACGCAAGATACCGGCGATATTGGTCAGATTTTCGAGAATCTGAGCAGGTATTTCCAGGTGTGAGGCGTGAGACGAGAGGCGAGAGGAACGCAAGGCGAAGCTCTTTGTCTTTCGCATGCTTTGAAGACGCGGGCAGGCGCACATTACCTCGTCTGACGGGCGCGTGCGCGGCTCGCGCCTGCCTGATCACTCCCGCGACAGCACCAATACGCGCGCGATCTGCTCCCACTCGGCGTCGAGCGATCCGCTGGCGACGGGCCGGCCCGCCTGGCGATACCAGTACCCGGCATTCGCCAGGTCGCCCTCTTTGCGGTGCAGATAGGCATGCACCCATGCGCCGTCGATGCTGTCGTCCTCCTGTGCGGCGCGATGCGCGGCGTGCCAGTCGCCGCGCCCATCGTACCACAGCGCCTGCAACGCGCCGCTGAGGCCGGGCGGAGGCGCATCGCCGCTCAGTGACGCCCGAAATGCTTCGATGTCTCGGATCATTGCGATTTGCTCCTTGCGTCCAGAAGGAAAGCGAGGCGTCTCGCCTTTCCTCTGCCAGGCGAGTCAACCGGCTCTCAGCGAAACCTTAATCCGGTGTATCAAACGCTCTTCGACTTCCTGCGGCAGTTCGGCTGGTGCGTCGCGCAATGCACGATAGATGTGAATGGTGCGACTCAAGGTGTCGTACACGGTCTGGCAGTCGGGGCACTCCGCAAGGTGTTGTTCCAGTTCACGGCAGAGCGACTCGGCGAGTTCACCGTCGAGGTAGTCGTTCAGGTGCGCCAGAATGTCGCGGCAATGTGCGGGGTCGTCGTGCCGGTGGTCATGGGCGTCCATGGCGGACCTCCGTGCGCCAGGGTCGCTGGCGCTCAATGTTCCTGCATATAGGCGGAAAGCAACTCCCGCAGACGCAGCCGTGCGCGGTGCAACCGCACTTTGACGGCGCTTTCGCCCAGACCAAGCGCAGCCGCAGTTTCTTCGGTGCTCAACCCCTGGATGTCGCGCAGCACAAAGACGACGCGCAGCGTTTCGGGGAGCGTTGCCAGCGCCTGTTCCAGCGTCGCCCGCAGTTCGCCGTTCAGCGCTGCCGCCGCAGGATCGAACGTCCACGGCGTCAGGCGCTGCGGTATGTCGTCTTCCTGGATCGTCTCGGCAACCTCGTTGAGATCGACGTGCGGCGCGCGCTGACGCAGGTGCATGAGCGCTTCGTTTGTTGCAATGCGGTAGAGCCAGCTTCCCATCCCGCTGCGCCCTTCATAGGTGTCGAGTTTATCGCACGCTTTGATGAAGGTTTGTTGCAACACTCCTTCGGCTTCATCAGCATCGCCGAGCAGCCGCATCGCCTGGGCGTAGACCAGCGGCGCAAACCGTTTGATCAGACATGCACACGCATCAGGGTCACGGCGACGCAATCCGGCAAGCAACGTCTCTTCATTCTCGTAGATCGTCAGGTCGATGATTGGTCCGGGCATAGCACGGCTTTCATAATTCAGATGCGAACGTTGCAACGCGCGTTACACACTGCTGTCGTCCGATGGCTGTGGCCGGCTGAGGAACGCCTGGTGCAGACGCTCGAAGAGGGCGCCGCGCTGGCTGGCGGGAATGACGCGCTGCCCCTCGTCGTGGACGAGCACAATCAGGCGTTGCGTGGTGTCGAGCACCACGCGGCAGTTGCGGCAGTGCGCAATGTGTTCCTGCACTTCGGCGACCAGAGCGGCATCCATCTCGTGGTCGATGTAACTCGACAGATGAGCAATCAGTTCTTCACACGTCATTATTGTGCTCCCCGGCAGCCAGCGATGTTACGGCGCCATCCATTCGCCGAAGTACTCGCTCACCCGTTCGCGCAATGTCAGGCGTGCGCGATGGAGGCGCACCTTCAACGCTCCCTCGCTGATACCGATGATCTGCGCGCAGTCAGCGGTCGAAAGCCCTTCGATATCGCGACAGACGAACGCCGCGCGCAGCGTGACGGGCAACGCTGCAATCGCCTGTCGCAGAATCTCCTGCGCCTCCCGGCTGAGCAGACGATCCTCCGGCAGCGTGCTCCAATCCGCCAGCGCCGATGGGATGGGCAGAGCGCCGTCTTCATCAGGCAGCGACTCTTCCGGTCGCCGCCGGCGCAGGATCATGAGCGCGTGATTATAGGCGATGCGATAGAGCCATGTGCCGAGGCGCGCATGCTGTTCGAAGCGGTCGATAGCTTCGAACGCCGAAATGAACGTCGCCTGCACTGCTTCTTCGGCATCCGCCTCATTGCCGACGATGCCGTATGCCAGGCGGTACACGCGGTCGGCATACATCTCGAAAAAGGTTGCAAACGCCTGCGGATCGCGCTGGCGCAGCCCGTCGATCAGGGCAGACTCGTCATTCATACCGGCTCAGTGTTGCAAAGGCGATGGCTCGCTTCTTCTTCCATTATAGCCTATTCGTGATCCGATAAAAAGGTCATCCATCGACGGCGAAAGCCGTGTATCATGGAGTGGAACAGGAAAGGAGCAGACGCATGACTGACCCGGCGACGCGCTTTCAGCGACTCCAGCAACGCTACCGCGATGGCGATCTTCCCTGGGACCACGACCTGCCGCCGCCGGAAGTGATGGCGATAGCCGATGCTCTGCCGCCGGGACGGGCGCTTGACCTGGGATGCGGCACAGGACGCGCGTGCGTCTATCTCGCTGCACGCGGCTGGCATGTCGATGGCGTCGATTTCATTCCCGAAGCGATTGCGCTCGCCGAAGAACGTGTCCGGCGGGCAGACGTATCCGACCGGGTGCGCCTGTTCACCTCATCGGTCACCGATCTGCACATGCTGCATGAACCGTATGATCTGGTCATCGACGTCGGCTGTATGCACGGAATGACAGCCGGGGAACTCCGCGCCTACGCCAGCGAAGTTGCGCGCCTGACGCGACCCGGCGGCGTGTATCTGCTCTTCGCGCATATGCACGATGAAGCGTCGGAGGAGGCGCCGCGCTGGATTGCACGAGGGGTGGTGGAACAACTCTTTGCGCCCGACTTTGAGGTCGAGCGCATTGAACACGGAGTTACCCACGTCTGTGATACGAGTTGGCCCTCAGCGTGGCACTGGCTGAGGCGCAGGCGCTGAGCTGGCTATTCCTCAGCCGCTGCGCGCCGCGATGCGACGTGCGATGTGGAGCGCGTGACCGTCCACTGATGGATGCGATGCTCGATAGACGACTGAAAGGCGATAATGCGCCGCGCTGCTGCGGCGACGAATGGCACAGACGAGGAAGCTAGCGAACGAATGGCGCGGTTCCACCATGCGCGCGCCACGCGCAACCCACGATCACGCGGACCGACCAGAATGATGCCTGCGATCACAATGACGAACCCAAACGGAATTGGCGAAATCGAAAGAATCAAACCGCCGATGATACAGATCCAACCTGCAACGATGCGCAAAAGCCGCAATGCCTGTCCCAACATGGTCGTGCCTTCCAGTCTGAAAGGATTATCTCATCCTGTTTACCAGTGTACCATATCGATCTGGCAATTGGAAGGGTGATCATTCCCGATCAGATCCTGGAGCAATTCCGTATCTATCTCTGTACGTCGGGCTGAATCTGTGCTACCATCCGATTCACTGGTTGCTCAGACCGGCTCAACGTGGGACCTATGGACGACAGCAGGCTTCAGGACATTCTGTTTCGCAGCGCCCATGCCCATGTGCTGGTGGTAGGCGATTTTGCACTCAACCGGCGCCTGCGGATCGATCCGGCGCGCATCGAATATGCTGAGGAGACAGGACTCCCCGCGCATCAGGTTGCTGCTGTGGATATGGCGCCCGGAGCAGCGGGGAACATTGCGGTCATCCTGCGCGCGCTCGGGGTTGGAGTGACAACGCTGGGCGTGATCGGCGACGATGGGGATGGGTACGAACTGCGGCGAAGTTTGCGCCAGCATGGCATTGACGAACGCGCAATGGTCGTTGCCGCTGATCGATGCACGCCTGCCTCAATCTGCCCGGTGATCTCCAGTGCGACATCCGTGCCGCATGAACTTGAACGATTCGATATTCGCTCGCGCACTCCATTGTCCTCTTCGACCACAACGGCGTTGATCGAGCGTCTGCGCGCATTAGCGGCACAAACCCATGCAGTGATCGTCGCCGATCACATCGCTGAAGAAGAATGCGGCGTCGTTACGAGTCGCCTTCGTCTGGAGATCGCCGATCTCGCCGCTCGCCACCGCGATGTCTGGTTTCTGGCAACCTCGCGCCATCGTATCGGGCTCTTCAGGCATGTCATTGTTGTGCCCAATGCACGCGAATGTGCGCGCGCCGTGTACGCGAACGACAGCAGCAACCCGCCGTTGGCGCTGGTGGGGCAGGCTGCCGAGCAACTGCGCCAGCGCACCGGTAAACCGGTGATTGTGTCGCTCGGTATGCGCGGCATGCTCGTGGTTCACGAGCAAGGGATGACCTATGCGCATCCTGTTCCAATCACCGGACCGATCCGGTTGACCGGAGCGAACGATACCGCTGTAGCAGCCCTCACTGCGGCGCTGTGCGCCGGCGCGTCTCTGGATGAATCAGTGGAACTGGGCAACCTGGCGACAGCGGCTGCGATGCGTCGCCCTGATATGACTGGTGTGGTGTCGCCTGATCAGATTCTCGCAATGTGGCAGGCATCGCATACATAGGCACGGTTCTGGGATGTGCGATGAAACAACGTTCAACCGGAGAGGTGGCAGCTTTCCAGGTTTAGCCTGGAGACGTTGCGGTGCAACGTCTCTGTTTCCCATGTTCAATTTCAGCCCAGACGTTGCGGTGCAACGTCTCTGCCTTTAACCCTTCAGCGCCTCATACGCCTCAATCAGCATCTGCTCGGTCGTTTCCCAACCGATGCAGGCGTCGGTCACCGACACGCCGTAGCGCAGGTGCGAACGGTCAGCGGGGATCGGTTGTTTCCCTTCGTGCAGATGGCTTTCGACCATCATGCCGATCACGGCGTTGCTGCTGGCGATGTGGTCGCGCAGCACGTCGCGCCAGACCTGCGGCTGGCGGGTGTGGTCGCCGCCAGCATTGGCGTGGCTGCAATCGATCATGATGGCAGGGAGCAGACCTGCCGCTTCCATCGCCTGTTCAGTGCGCGCCACGGTTGCGGCATCGTAGTTCGGTCCGGCGCTGCTGCCGCGCAGAATGATCATGCCGTCGGGGTTGCCGGTGGTGCGCACCACGCAACTCTGCCCGTCCCGGTTGATTCCGAGGAACGAGTGCGCCCGGCGCGCCGATAGAAATGCGTTGACGGCTACCTGCACATTGCCATCGGTGCTGTTCTTGTAGCCGACCGGCATCGAGAGACCGCTGGCGAGCGCGCGATGGGTCTGCGACTCAACCGTGCGCGCGCCGATAGCAGTCAGGCTGATCAGGTCAGTGATATACTGCGGGCTGATCGGGTCGAGCATTTCAGTGGCGGTTGGCAGCCCCAGATCGTTAATGTGCAGCAGCAATTCGCGGGCGCGCCTCAGACCTTCGTTCATATCGAACGAACCATCGAGGTGCGGGTCGTTGATCAGTCCGCGCCAGCCGACAGTGGTGCGCGGTTTCTCGAAGTAGGCGCGCATCACGATGACAATCCGATCGCGCATCTCGACGGCGAGCCGCGCCAGGCGTCCGGCATACTCCAGGGCTGCGTCGGCATCGTGGATCGAACAGGGACCGACGACCGCCAGCAGGCGCTGATCCTCGCGGCGCATGATGCGCTTGATCGACTCCCGGGCTTCAAAGACCGTCTGCGCGGCGGCTTCGGTAATCGGATACCGCTCACGCAACACGCGCGGCGGGGTGAGCGGTTCAAAGGCAAGAACGTGAAGGTTATCAACGGGGCGCACGTGCATTACTCCTCAACGTCATCGAAGTCGTTATATTCCGGTTCCGGGAACGGTCCGAACCTGTCGTAGCGTTCCCACAATGAGAGTTTCGCATAATCGACGACTCTGGATGCTTTGTCCGCCAGGAGCGTCTGACGCGCGTCAGCGGCTGGCATGCTCTCTTGATCGACCACGCCAGCGCGGTAACGCGCCATGATGTCGCTGTACATGTCGGCAAGCCCAAGGTACGCCATCGCACGCACCAGCCCTGCATTCAACGAACGGTCGTCGCTCTGCATCAAGCGCCGGTGCATCTCAGCAATGACCGGTTCGCGCACGGTGGCATCCACGACTGTTGCATACGCCAGCGCCAGGAGTGCGCCGTCGCGCTCGAAAGGGGTGTATGCAGGGTCATCGACGCATGCCCACAGCTTTTCGACAGCCGCAGCGCCAATCCGCCCAATCATCTGCGGCACGTCGTATTGCCAGATTTCGCGCTCAGAGCTCATCTCTCTGATCTCAACATCAACGCTCTTCAGCAGCGGTTCGATCATGCGCAACGGGCGAAGTTCACCGAGCAGGTGCAGCGCGTGGATCGGCGCATAGACGACCGGCGGTTCCTCGTAGAAGAGCGAGACGCTGGTCGCCAGGTCGATCAATGGATCGACGGCGGCATCGCCGCATTGCAGAATGTTGTTGACCAGACGCTCACTGGGGCGCAATCCGGCGCGGCGCAGATGCCGGACATACTCACTGGCGCTGAGACGAAGAGTCATGCCATCCTCCCTCTTTTTCGCGGGACAACGCCGCGTTCTCCGAATCGACGAGCGCCGTGTCGCACAAGGGGCGGAACGTCCGGCGGTGCTGCGACGTGGGACCGTAGCGGCGCAGTGCGTGCTGGTGCACTGCTGTGCCATATCCTTTGTGCATTGCAAAGCCGTATTCGGGCCAGTATCGACCGAGCGCCTCCATGAAGCGGTCGCGCGTGACCTTGGCGATGATCGATGCCGCCGCGATCGATAGACAGCGTGCATCACCCTTGATCAGCACGCGCTGTGGAAGATGCCAGCCATCGAGGGGCACGGCGTCGATCAGCAGCGCGTCGGCGGGATGCGGCAGGCGCAGCAGCGCCACCTGCATCGCCAGGCGCGTGGCAGGCAGAATGCCATGGCTGTCGATGATGTGCGCTGGCGTCGCCCCAACCGCCCACGCAA
>DAOTWI010000267.1:0-5168 GCA_034436075.1 Roseiflexus sp. | reverse complement strand
GCCCCCCGGCGCACTGAGCACCGCCACCAGCGCCACCGGCGAGCGCAGGCTGAGGGTGCGAAGCGCGCCATTTTCCCGCTCTGGCAGCAGGCACGCCTCAACACGCTCATAGGCATACTCAACATCAGCCGTGCGCACCGCCAGCAGCAGGCTTCGCTCGCTGAAACTCTGGGCAAACGTGAGCACCTCGATCCCACAGTTTGTCAATTCGGCGAGCACCCGCGCCGCCAGTTCCGGCGCCCAGCCGAGTTCTGCCGCAGCCAGCGGGCTCATATTGATCTCAATCAGGCTGATAGACGGAGCGGAAATGATCGTCCGCGCCGTGTCGGACGACCCGCGCGGCTCGGAGACGACTCGCGTGCCTGGCGCATCGGGTTGCGCCATGGTGCGGATATGGAGCGGGATATTGCGATGGGCAAGGGGTGTCAGGGTGCGCGGGTGAAGCACTTCGGCGCCGAGCGTGGCGATCTCAGCGGCTTCGATATACGACAATTCCGGCAGCGTGCGCGCTTCGGGCACCAGTTTCGGGTCAGCCGTCAGAATACCGGCGACATCCGTCCAGAGCACCACCTCATCGGCGCCGAGCGCCGCCGCGATCAGGGTCGCCGAGTAATCGCCGCCGCCACGCCCCAGGGTGGTGGTGATGTTCTGGCGCGTGGCGCCAATATAGCCAGTGACAACCGGGACGATGCGCGACTGAGTCAGCGGCAGCAGGCGGGCGCGGGCGCGGTTGGCGGTTTCTTCCGGCAAGGGGCGGGCATTGCCAAAATGATCGTCGGTGACAATCAACTCGGCGCCGTCGATCAACTGTGCTGCGACGCCGGCGCGCCGGAGCGCCACTGCCAGCAAGAGACCAATGAAACGCTCGCCAATGGCAGCGACAGCGTCGCTGCTGCGCGGCGAATGTTCGCCCAGTGTTGCGAGCGCCCGCACAATCCGGTCGAACGACTTGAGCAGATGAGCCCAGGACTGATAGAGCGTCTCACGCTCCCAATCATCGGTCACTAACCGCTCAGCGAGGGTGCGATGGCGCTGCCACAATTCACGGCGCGCCTGTTCGGCAGTGGCGAGGTTGCCGCGCGCCGCAGCGCGTGCAGCGCCGATCAACAGGCTGGTGATATCCGCGATTGCGGTACAGACGACGATGATCGCCTCACCTTCATCAACGGCATGGCGCACGACACGCGCCAGATCGTTGATCCGGCTTGCATCGCTGACCGCTGCTGCCCCGAATTTCATCACCACCATAGGCGCATTCATTCCTGATCATCGAGCGGAGACGGCGGGCGCGGCAGCAATCCGGCGCGTTCCACAACCTGTGGAATGGCTTTGGTCCATCCGACCGACATGATGTGGACGCCGCGCACGCCTTCGATGGCGAGCAATTCGCGGGTCAGTTCGGCGGCGATGGCGATCCCCTCTTCTTCGGGATGATCGGCGCGTTCCATCCGCTCGATGACCCATTCGGGCACGCGCGAGCCGGGCAAATGATCGCGCAGAAAACGCGCCGACTGCGCCGATTTGACGACCATGATCCCCGCAAGAATGTACGCCTTCTGGTGCAACCCGGCGGCGCGCGCGTCCGCCATCCACTGGCGGAACCGATCAAGATCGAACAGGATCTGCGTCTGGATGAACTCGGCGCCAAACTGGATTTTACGTTCGAGACGGGCGACGCGCTCGATATTCGGGTTGGCGACGCCGCCGAGGAAAAAGCGGGGCGCTTCGGTAAGCGCAACGCCCGATTGCAACTTCCCCTCATCGCGCATGGTGCGCAGCATTTTGAGCAACTGAAACGAGTTGAGATCCAGCACATTCCTGGCATCCGGATGATCGCCAATCTTCGGGTGGTCGCCGGTCATTGCCAGAAAATTGGTGATGCCGCATGCAGCGCCGCTCAGAACGTCCGCCTGCAACGCAATGCGATTGCGGTGCTGGCACGTCATCTGCACGATCGGCTCCAGCCCCAGTTGGCGAACGATAATGCCTGCACCGAGCGCCGACATACGTCCCAGACCGCGCTGGTTATCCGTCAGGTTAATGGCATCGACGGCATCGCGCAGACCAAGCGCCAGCCGTTCGACGGTGGCGCGCGAAGCGCCGCGCGGCGGCGCGATCTCGCCGGTGACGACGATCTGCCCTGCCTGTAAGCGTCGCTGGAATTGACTGAAACTGTTCATAAGCAGTATTGTAACAAATGTTCAATCGTGCGTGATGCGCCGGGCAACCAGCACCGTGCGCGGGCAGCGATCCAGCAGATCGCCGGTCAAATCTTCGAGCAGCACGCGATCAAGCGGTCCAGCGGCATGATGGGTTCCGACCGCAAGAATGTCGTAATCCCCCTCGTGGAGTTCTGCCAGGATTTCGTCCAGCACCAGACCGAAGCGCACCCGAATGGTGACAGTTACACCACGTTCATGCAGCCAGGCGGCAGCATTGCGAAGGGTCGTCGCCTCTGGCGTTTCACCTGTCAGGAAGGCTGCTTCATCGGCAGCCTGCGGCGCCAGCGCCTCGAAGACCACCGATTGTTGCGAGACCACGTGCAACAGGGTGACGGATGCCCCTGGCGGCGTTGCCACCAGCGCCGCGTATCGGGCAGTGGCGAACGTATGCTGATCACCGCCGCTGGCGAGCAGGATGCGCCGGATGGGGCGCACCGGTCCGCTGACGCGCAGCACAGCGGTGCGCAACCGGCGCGTCAGCGCGTCGCTGCGTCGCAGCGGCAACAGGCGTTCCAACGGGCGCTGAAGCCGACCGAAGATCACCAGATCGTACGTCGCTTCGCTGGCGACCGTCAGAATCGCTTCCTGCGGCGCACCTTCCACCACCCGGCGGTTGATGGCTATATCAGGCGGAAGGTCCAATCGCGCAACCGCATCGTCGAGCAGGTCGACGTTGCGAATGCCGCCGCCGGTCACCAGCGTCACCGACGTCGCAACCTGCCCGGCAAACTGCGCGGCAGTGGCAAGCGCCTCATCGCGCCACGGACCAGGACCGGCGTAGATGAGCAGATTCATCGTCAGAATGCGAGTAGAACAAGCGGCACAATGAACATGACCACAAGAAAGACCGCCAGGGTCTTGCGATTGCGCACGATGGCATCCTGCAATCGCAGGATTGATCGCTGAAACGCATAATAGAAAAACAATAGCACAATAAGCGACAGGAGCGCCACGCTGACCATTTCCACCAGCACGATCGTGAAAGCCGCGGCGCCGCCAACGATCAGTGCAGCAACCAGCGTATCGATGAAGGTGGTGATATTCGCCCCCATAATGTACGGCAGCGTATTCTCGCGCCGCACAAGACCGCGCACCGAAAGCGGCACCAGGATCGAGAGCGAGACCGACACCGACATCGTAACCGATGTCACCGCCATGCCGAGCACAAACATAACCATCGGGCGATACACCAGCCGGCCAATCCGACTGAACGCATTCGACTCTGGATCCACCTGCGGCAGTGCGCGATCCAGCAGGGCAAAGGCGGTGAGCAGCGCCACAATGCCTGCACCAAACTGCGCCCATCCCGGAACGCCCAACGCATCGATCGCCGCCAGCACCGGTTCATACAGCCAGTCGAAGACTGAGTGCAGCGGCGCTTCCGCTTCCGCATGAACCGTTTGCACCAATCCTGATGTCAATGCCCAGACGCCAAGCGCCATTGCCGGCAGATAAATCGCAGCAGTTGTGATCAGCGCCTGCACGCCGATGGCGATGCTCGCTGCACGTCGATGCCCGCGCAGATAGTAGAGAAACCCGACCCCCAGCACGATCAGCGACGCCCCCAGACGCGACCCTGTAATCATGGTAAAGGTTTGCAGGGCGTCGAGCGTTCCTGCGGCGAAAAAGGTCACGCCAATCGCCGCCACTGGCGAGCCGCTGAGGAACATGTATGCCAGCAACCAGCCAAAGCCGAGCGCGCTCACCGGACTTGTCACATTGAAGAAAGAGATCATCGCGCGTCCGTAGTCGCGCGCTCCTTCTTTGAGCAGATCGAGCGCCAGCACAAACACCAGCACGCCCGCAACCGCACATGCAACACGCAGCAACCAGCCGGGGAGCAGCGTTCCGCGCTCAACATCAGCGATTGCCCTCGCGTCCGCCTTGACACGAACTACATCGTCATCATTCATGACCCGCCACGCCACACTGCGCCCTCGTCGGTCATGACCAGCGTTGCGGCGCCCTGCGCCGCGAGATGGCTGAGATGCGCCGCAACCGCCGAGACAAAAATAGCGTACTGCGGCAATCCGGTGATCGTCAAGCCAAGCGCCTGCTGAACCCGGCGCGCAACAGCCAGTGTATCGCCAGGTTCGACGAGCGCATCACGCACGGCGCGCGTGGCGCGTTCAATCGCCTGCCGGTTTGCACGCAGCACCGCTTCCAGGTCCTCACACAGCGTCAATGTGCCATGACCGGGCAGAAAAAACCGTTCGTCGCGCGCTGCCAACCGTTCGAGCGACGCGATCTGCGCCGCAACATCGTGCGCATATGGGATGCCATGCTTTGCCAAAACATCGAGACCAAAAAACCCATCTGCTGCAAAGCAGACGCCGTCGAACGCCACGCCGATCTGTCCCAGGCTATGTCCCGGCAGCGCGATGATTTCCAGCGTCACTCCGGCAATGTCCACGGTGTTGCCGTCGATGAGGTGATCAACCGGCACGCCTTTTGCCATGAGCCATTTGGTGCGCAATGCGGCTGGCGGGCTTGCGCCGAGCGCCAGGTAGATCGGTTCGAGGAGCGGGTTTTCGATGAAGGGCGCTTCGGGCCGCGGCGCATACACGGCAACGCCGGGAAGGTTGCGCACCAGATAGTCATTGCCGCCAATATGGTCGGCATGGTGATGCGTGCTGATGATCGCGCGCAATTGGAGATCCCCCTCCTCGAGTGCTCGCCGCAGCGTGCGACCGGTATCTTTGTCGAGTCCCGTATCAACCGCAATCGCGCCGCCATTGCCGGTCAGAACAACGCCCAGATTATTGGCGCCTGGAATGTATGCGGTATGGGTTGTGATTGGATGTAATAATGGCATGGCATCAGGGTTTGAGGCGTTGCAATGCAACGCCTTTGCGATGGAGGCGTTGCGATGCAATGCCTTTGCGATGGAGGCGTTGCGATGCAACGCCTTTGCGATGGAGGCGTTGCGATGCAACGCCTTTGCGA
>DAOTWI010000266.1:0-1774 GCA_034436075.1 Roseiflexus sp. | reverse complement strand
GCCGCAGGCGGGGCAACGCGGCGGCAGCGCGAGAGTGCGCAGCCGTCCGCGCACCCTGACCACCGTAACCTGTTCCGTATCGTTCATACCGGCGCACGAATCAGCCGCCACCGTCGCCGCGCCTGCGCCTGGCGATGGTAACGGATTCCCAGTTCGTAATACCCGATCAATTGATCCATAGTCGCCTGCCAGCGACGGCTGCGCGCGTGCTCAAGCGCACCCTGGCGCAACTGCGCGTGCAATTCCGGCGAGTCGCGCAATGCTCGCACCCGTTCGCGCATCTGCATCGGATCGTTCGGATCGTAGACCAGCGCATTGACCCCATCGCGCAGGGTATCGACGAGTCCGCCAGTCATCGAGCCAACGACCGGCAGACCGCACGCCATCGCCTCGAGCGGCGCCATGCCGAACGTTTCGCTCGTCGAAGGAAACACCAGCACGTCTGCCGAGGCATACGCCGCCGCCACATCGTTGCCGCGCAGGTACCCGGTAAACACGGTTCCTGTGCCAGCGAAATACGACTGCATCTGCGCCAGTTCAGGTCCGCCGCCGACCAGCGCCAGGCGAACTCCCTCCAGTCCGCAGATCGCGTCGCGCAACAGGTGAACATTCTTCTCGCGCGTGAGCCGCCCGACATAGACGGCCAGGAAGTCGTTGGGGCGACCGCCGCTCAGCCGCTCACGCATCGCATCGCTGCGCAGATCGGGGCGAAACCGCTCGGTATCAACGCCGCGATGCCACCAGCGCACCCGCCGGTATCCGCGTTCACGCACCTGTTGAAGCATGGCGCTCGAAGGAACCAGGTTCAGATCGGCGACATTGTGACCGGTGCGAAAGAGCCACCAGGCGATGGGCACACCCCACGCGCCGACGTAGTGCGTCGTGTAACTGGTAATGTCCATATGCGCTGACGCGACCAGCGGCAGGTTGAACATCTTTGCCAGCGTCATGCCGGTAGGACCGAGGAAGGCGGGGTTGACGACGTGCACGAGATGGGGCTGAAAGGCGCGCAACTCACGCACAATTTTGCCGCTCGGCAGATTGATGCGAAGTTCGGGATAGAGCCAGAAACGAGGTCCGCCAGTGCGTACCAGGCGATGCCCGGCATACGTATCGGGCATATCGGGAGGACCGAAGAGCAACGCTTCGTGCCCTTTGTCGCGCAGATGTTGCAACGCAAGACAGAGCACCGAGACCACGCCATCGATCTTGGGCAGGAAGGTCTCCGTAAAAATGGCAATCCGCATACAAGCATCCCGTCACAATGAGGCTTACACGGATTATACCATTTTTCACAGACGCAATGTCAGCGCCTCCTGCGGCGAGCGGCAGGTGTGGACATCAGGGAGCGTGATGTCCAGTGATGCCAGTGTTGCGGCAACCGCAGGAGAAATACCGCTGATCGCCACCTGGCATCCGACCAGTCGCAGCGCCTGCGCCGCCTGAATCAAACTATTCGCAACCGACGTATCAACGTGCGCGACGCCTGCAATATCGAGGATCACGAGGCGCACATGCTGGCGCGTCACCGTCTCCAGCAGGCGTGCATTCAGCGCCTGTGCGCGACGTGTATCGAGGCGCCCGACCACCGGCGCGAGCAGCACGCCATCGGCGATAGCGATGGCAGGCGTCTCCAGATCGGAGATCAACTCCAGCAACCGCTCCTGTTCGGCGTTGCGCTGCTCGAGTTCATTGGTGCGTTGCTGCGCGAGCGCCAGCGCGTCCGCCGTGCGCGCCCGTTCCTCCTCGGCAACCCGGCGCGCCGCTTCCAGAC
>DAOTWI010000265.1:0-4272 GCA_034436075.1 Roseiflexus sp. | reverse complement strand
CCCTCTCGCCCCTGCTTTCCACCAAGATCACGAACGGCACGAAGGGGCAATGCCACCTTCCACCTTCGCACCTGCACCCTTCTCGCCTCTGCCTCGTGCTCCAGCCGTTGCAATGCAACGGCTCTAGGCGCACCCTTCGCGCCTGCAACCCTCTCGTCTGCAACCCTCTCGCCTCCCGCCGCTCGCACCCATCCATAGACGCCTGTCATGCCGTACAATGTACCGGTGCGGATACACGGGTTTTCGAGAGCGATGTTCCGGCTCTTCCCTCGATGTCGAGACGCTGCCGCGTTCTTCCGCCCGACAGCGCAGAATACCGATAGGAGAGCAACCGCTGTGAACATCGCCTTTATCGATTCGTGGGTGCAATCGAGCGTCGAAGGGAGCGGCACTGCCGTCGCCATCAACGGACTCCAACGCTCACTCCAGAAACGCGGCATTCGCGTGACGCGGCTGGCGCCGCCGCAACCCTGGCCCCGCAACCTGACGGCGCGCCGCCTGTTGTTCAATCTTCACCTGCCGGCGATCCTGAGCCATCTGCGCCATGATCTGGTGGTCGGCTTCGACATCGACGGGTTCCTCTGGTCGAAGCGAGAACGCCGCACGCCGTACCTGGCGAGCATCAAAGGAGTGCTGGCGGAGGAATCGCGCCAGGAGCGCGGTTCAGTCCGGCGGCTGCTCTGGTCGCTGTCGCGGCTCGAAGGCATCAACGCGCGCAATGCCGACGGCGTGCTCACCACGTCCAACTACTGCCGGGGAGCGATCCGGCAGCACTATGGCGTGGCAGAGCAGCGTGTGCGTCTGGTGCCTGAAGGAATCGACCTGGCGCGCTGGCGCCGCGTTGCGCGGGAAGCGCCCCGCCAGAGCGACGGCGCGACGATCCTTTGTGTGGCGCGCCAGTATCCGCGAAAGCGTATCGCCGATCTGCTGCGCGCCATGCCGCTGGTGCGCGCTGCGGTTCCGAACGCGCACGCCATGATCGTCGGCGATGGACCGGAGCACGCCAGTCTGCGCGCCCTCGCCGCCGAACTGCGGCTTGGCGATGCCGTACACCTGACCGGCGCCATCCCTGATGATGATGTGGTGGCGCAGATGTATTACCGCGCCGATATCTTCTGCCTGCCCAGCATCCAGGAAGGGTTCGGCATTGTGTTTCTCGAAGCAATGGCGAGCGGTCTGCCGATTGTCGCCACGACAGCCGCAGCGATCCCTGAAGTCGTGCCGCATCGCCGCGCCGGACTGCTCGTGCCGCCGGGGGATGTTGGCGCGCTGGCGGAGGCGCTGATCGAATTGCTGCGCAACCCGGATCAGCGCGCTGCCTATGGCGCTTTCGGGCAGGCGCATGTCACAGCATATGATTGGGAGCGCGTCGCCGACCGGTTCCTCGATCAGGTCGATCCATTTATGCGCACTTCCGCCGCCCGCAGCGCATCCACCCCTCAGTCCCTGTGGCGTCAGTAGCATCATTGGCGGACTCGCCGGCGGGTTCGTGAGCGCATTGCCCTTCTTTCCCCATTGCCGAACTGACCCGACGGGTCTTGCCTTATGGGAAGATCAACCAGAGATTGGACAATCTCGTGATCGGCGTTGGCTTCGACAGGCTCAGCCAACGCCAGCCGCTCCACAGGTGCAGGCTCGATTGTCTGAGTTTTGGTTGATCTTCCCATCAGGTGTTCACTGCACCGCGCCTCGCGCTGCAACCCGCCAGACGGCTTCGACCTCGCCGCGTCGCACGCCGATCACGTCATCGAACAGGTTGCTCACCACGCAACAGTGGTTGGGCAGCACACGCACCCGTTCGCCAATCGCGGGTTTCTGCGCGCACTGGCTGAAGTCTACGACGCCATGCTCCTCGGACAGGCTGACGATCCTGGCTTCAGGATATTCCAGAATAAGACCGTGCCCCTCCAGACCGAGGAGATCGGAGGAGAACGTCTTGCTGCCGCCGTCGATCACGCCGCGATCCGGCGTTGGACGGCTGACGACGGTCGTCAGAACGGTCATGGCGCACTCGTCCAACCGCAATGCGCCAGCGCGCAGGGTGTAGCGGTCGCCGTAGACGTACATCCCGGCGCGATACTCGGTCACTTCCGGGTGCTGGTGGGCGCTCCACATCCCCGCCGTGCCGCCGCCGCTCACCCGCTCGACTTCGAGTCCGCGCTCGCGCAACAACCGCACTGCTTCACGCATGAAGAGACCGATCGCCGGGCTTGAGGGGTAGGTCATCAACCCGCCGAAGCGCAGCCCGGGCGTGCGCGCAATCTGCATCGCCAGGTCCACCGCCTCAGTTGGCGTCTGCACCCCGCACCGTCCCATGCCGGTGTCGCATTCAACAAGCACCGGCAACTCCAGACCAGTCCCCGCCATCGCTGCTCCGAGACCGGCGACGACAACCGGCGAGTCGGCGGCGACGCTCAGCCGCACCCGGCGGGCGAGGGCGACCAGACGCTCTAGTTTGGCGCCGCCAACGATGTTGTACGGGAGAAACATGTCGTCAATGCCAGCATCCGCCATCACCTCCGCTTCACCGAGTTTCTGGCAGGTGATGCCGGCAGCGCCAGCTGCCAGTTGCATCTGTGCGATCTGCGGAATCTTGTGCGTCTTGATGTGCGGGCGATTGGCGATGCCGTGCTGGTCGAGATACGTCTGAAACCGTGCAATGTTCGCTTCCAGACGATCAAGATCGATCACAACCGCCGGGGTGTCGATGTCGTCGATATGCATGTCGGGCGCCTCTCTCTGGTGGTGGGGCAGAGGTTCGGAATATCCGCTCTATTGTAGCAGAGTCAGTCCCTGCCATGGACTCAACGCCGTAGAAGTTGACAGATTGCTAATTTATGTAACTCCAGAAGCGTTCTCTTCTCATCATCTTGTCATTTGTGTCGCCTATGCTATCCCTGGTCATTGTGCGGCTATTCATTTCCGTATTGAAACGTCGTGTCTGCGCCCGGTTGCGTCTGGCGGCGCGCCATGTGCGAAGGTGGTGAGATATGCGTATTCGTCTGTGGTTTGTTGGGGCGTTCATTATTGTTCTGTTGTTGATTGCACTGGCGGCGCCGTCGGTAAGCGAGGCGACGATCCCCAATCGTCAGCCATGGGTGCATATGCCGGGAACGTGCGGACCGGCGCTGGAAGGCGCGGTATTCGGCCGTCCTGGCGATGGCTGCGGCGGGGGCGGCACAACGTTCGACAGCGCCAATGTCGAGGGTCCGGTCATTCTGCGCGATATTGCAACTGCCGCGGCGCCCTGCCCTGGCATCGCCGAGGGCGCGGTTTGCTATCGCATGTGGTACACCGGCTTCGATGCTGGCGGGGTGCGGCGCATCGGCTATGCCGTCTCGCCGGATGGCACGACCTGGACGCGCGTGCCGGGAACCGCTGGCGGCGGCGCTGTGCTCGGGCTCGGACCGGCGGGCAACTTCGATAGCGCCGGCGTCTCGTTCCCGTATGTCATCCGCAACGGCGCCGCCTTCGAGATGTGGTACAACGGCTTCAACGGCTCGGTCTTCGCAATCGGATTCGCCACCTCGACCGATGGTGCGACGTGGACGCGCGTGGCAGGACCGCTGACCCAGGGCGCCGTTCTGCGTCCGACCGGCGCTGCCACGTTCGATCAGTCGATCGTCGCCGCCCCCAGTGTGATCCGCGATGAAGCCTCGCCGCAACTTCCCTGCGAAAATGGGCGCACCAGCGGCGCCTGCTACCGTATGTGGTACCAGGGCACCGACTCGGCAAACGTCTTTCGTATCGGCTATGCCCTCTCGCCGGATGGCGTGAACTGGACGCGCGCCGCCAGCGGGAACCCGGTGCTCGGCGTTGGCGCTGCTGGCGAATGGGACGCTGGCAGCGTTGGCGCGCCGGTAGTGGTCAAGGATGGCGCGCTCTTCCGCATGTGGTACAACAGCCAGGCATCCAACCAGAGCATTGGTCATGTCGTGTCGACCGACGGCGTGACATGGGTGCGTCCTGCGCCGAACCAGGCGGTGTATCGCGGCAGCGACGATCCGGGCGCGCTTTCGCCCGACAACGTGTGGACGCCGTTCGTCATCAAGGAAGGCGCCTCCTTCCGCATGTGGTACACCGTCAGCAGCCGCCCGAACGCCGTGCGCGTCGGGCAGGCGACGCTGACGCCGGGAACGCCGCTGCCCGCGCCGGGGTTGACCCGTAACCTTGGCGAATACACCCTGTCGCTAACCACCCAGGCGATTCCGGCAGGCGGGAGCGTGTTGCTGACGCTGCCCGCCACTGTGCCGTTCGCTGATGGAACGGCAG
>DAOTWI010000264.1:0-6828 GCA_034436075.1 Roseiflexus sp. | reverse complement strand
AACGCGCGCCGCTGCGGGTCGACGCCGAGCGCCGCGCGCACGCGGTCGGTCAGACCGCTCTCCTGCATCAGATGGCTGAAGATTGCTTCGGCGACGGCGGAAAGGAAGGCTTCGGTGAGCATGGGCGCATTCCTGGTCTGGCGTGCCTGGACTCCGCTGTGGAAATTATCGCACATAAAGACTCGCAGGTGGAAAACCTTATAAAGGATTGACACCTTTTTTTAGTTGTGCTATGATATGGTATCGTTGTTAGCGATTCAATCTCACGAGTTTAAACCGTGCTAGAGGCGTGGGTCGCTGTATAGCGGCTTTGCACTGTAAGCACGCAGGGCCGCCGAATGGCGGCCGGATCGGCACGATGATTACGTAGGCGATTACGCCTGCAGGGTGCTGTCATCCTGTGGACAAGGATGACCGTCGTGACGAATCCTTTCCTCATAAGCGTCAGTCCCAGACGCGACTGAGCGGATTGCACTGATCGCTCGGAGTCGCCGTATGGCGGCCTGGTCGGTGCAAGGGAGCTGCACTGGCTCCTGAGAGCTCGATTCCCTGACGGCGAAGCGATTTCGCAACAGTCGGGCAGTAGCCAGGCGTCCATTGCGTGGCGCAGCATGCTATGTGCCATGCTGTCCATGACCAGTTGTGCCAGCACTGGTCTGTGTGGCAGGTGCATACGGCGTACCCAGGGTTAACCCTGGATATCTGACTGGGTAACAATTGTGCCCGTCTTTCCCCCATGTCAGGGTGCGCAATCCGACGCACCTTTGGGGGCTGATCGCACGAACGCGATCACAGAGAGCTGTGGTTCCACAGCCAGGAGGCTTGTCGTCGGAAGCCTGACCCCTTGGTTGGGCATAGTCAACGAAGGAGCCTGCCTTGTCCCAAAAGCGTTACCTTGGGATGAAGTGCTCAGACGCCGATGTTCAGGCGCTGCTGACCCTCCGCCTGCGCTATCCTGCGCTGGGTGACAGCGACTTGCTGCGCTGGGGATTGCACATACTGGCGCATCTCGACCCCCCTCCGATTTCCGCACCGCCGTTGCCTCCGGGGGGCGCGCGTTACGAGCAGAAGCGCGCGGCTGAGATCGCTGCTGCATTGCGGCAAAGGGAGGCAGTGCGATGAGCAAGAAACGACGCATCATTGACGCGCCGCGTGACCCGCGCGATCTCGAAGCCGACCGCCAGCGCTGCTGGGCGCAACTCGGCAGCGTGCTGCTCGAAATTGCGCGCCGCAATGGTGCATTGCCGCCAGAGGGTGTGCTACCGCCGGAAAAGGAGGTAGAGCGGTGATCCTTGCACGCATTGCTGAGCGCACCTACCGCCTTGCCGACGGAAGTCTTGACGACCTGGCGTCGCACCTGATCGCGTGCGGATACGACCGCTGCCTGCAGCAATCCCCGCACGACTTCGCCCGTTTCTGGCGCGAGCCGCAGGCGGCAAAACGATACTGATCGCGGTCTGTCTCACCGGAACCATCGTTGTTCCCGGCGCGGCGCCCGATGTGGCGCATCCAACGCTGGAACAGTACGCAACGGACATACGCTAGAAATAATGATGCGCGCAGCGTGTGCCAGACGCTGCGCGCATCCCCTGGAAATAAATGGAGTGATGCCATGAGTATATCACATTCTCTTCGCAACATCGCTACAGTATTTCGGGCACTGGTTGACAATGACGACAATGCAGCACACGCTGCCGTCAAGATTGATTGCAGCGACTGGAATCACGTGCGAGACGCTATTGTGCAAGCCCGTGTGCAAGGCGGATTAGGCGCAGCAGAAAAGATGCTTGTGGCGTTGCAGAAGCAACACCCCGACCTGATGCGTCTGTGTGCAAGCAACGGTAACGGTGAAGCGACTGAGTCAGACCCCTTTGACGGACATCCACCAATCCCGCTTCATGACCTCGCGCTTCCGCTGTTTCCTGTGGACGCATTGCCAGAGCCGCTGTGTCAGTTTGTCAAAGAAGCAAGTGTATCGTTCCAGGTCCCGCCTGATCTTGTGGCGATTCCGGTGCTTGGTGTCACTGCTCTTTGCCTGACGAAGCGCATTGAGGTGTGCATTAAGTCCGACTGGAGCGTGTCTGTCAATCTCTGGCTGGTGATAGTCTACCCATCGGGTGGACGGAAGACATCAGTGCTCAATTACGTAACCAGGCCCCTCATCAATGGGAAAGACAAGAAGCAGACCGGGTCGCACCAGAAATCGAAAAGGCGAAAGCCCGGAAGCGCGTTCTGGAAGAAGCCGCAAATCAAGCGATACGCGAGGCGGCAAAGGATGCGCACGACCCGACAAAGCGCCAGGCAGCCGAGAACGCTTCAGTGGATGCGTCAGGCGTAAACATCCCGCCGTTGCCACAGTTATTCACTGGCGATGCGACCCCAGAAGCACTGGTAAAGCATCTCGCAGAGCAAGCCGGACGGTTCGCCATCGTCGCTAGCGAGCCGCGCTTTCTCGAAGCTTTACAGCAATACAATCGTGCAGGGGAAAATATCCCGCTGGCAAGCATCCTTGAATGCTATGGCGACGTTAGCATTCGGCGCTCACGAGCGACAACGCGGTACATCAGCATCGACCGTCCAGCGCTCACGATCATTATGGCTGTGCAACCGCGCATCCTGACCGGACTCCTGGGCAAAGAAGCTTTCGTGACCAGCGGTTTCACAGGTCGCGTGCTCTGGAGCCTGCCAAAATCGAACATCGGCTATCGCGACGTAGATACTCCGCCAATCAGCAATACTGGTAGCGCCGCCTACCGCGATCTTGTGCTTAATCTGCTGTCTATTGCGCCCGCTAACCCGGAAAAACCAGAGCGCGTGATCGCCTTCACGCCCGACGCGCACAGTGTGTTTCTGAGCTTCGCGCAAGACATTGAAAAGCGCCAGCGTCCCGGTGGTGATCTGGAGGGGATCACTGAATGGGCGTCGAAAGCGCCAGGCGTGACAGCGCGCATCGCGGGCGTGCTGCATAGCGTTCGTCGGGTTGCTGCAGGCGACTGTCCGGGCGCTATGCACATTGATCAGGAAAGCGTCGAACGAGCAATCGCAATAATGGAGTATTCCATCCCTCATGCGCTGGCAGTACACGACCTGATTGCCGGAGTACGTGGCGATCCACGCGCGGAACGCCTCGTGGAGTGGGTGATACGCCATCCTGCCGATGAATTCACGGCGCGCGACGCGTTTATCGCGCTGCGCGGCATCTTTCGCAAGATGGATGCGCTTAACCCGGTGCTGGCGTTGCTCGAACAGCATAGCTATATTGCCCCTGTCGTGCGACCCACAAACGGACGCGGACGACCGTCGCGGATTTACCGAATCAACCGCAACAGGGCGTACTATCGCATTTGAGAAAGGAGAATTGTGTGTCTTTTTGTGTCTTTGTGTGCACTCCGAGGCATGGGCGGTTTACCGTATCAAGACGAGGCGTAGCGTCATTTCGTGATTTTTGTGTATAGTGTGAGGATACCCCAATGGTGTGCGACTTGAGCGACTTGGCGCGCGACATTGAGACAATGTACGCTAGCGGTGTGACCGACATCCAACTGGCAGGCGCTGATCTCACCATCATCGCGGCACATGCACTGTCGCCAGCTGTGCTGGAGACAATCCGACTGCGCAAACACGTTCTTTTGAAGCTTCTTCAAAGCGGCGCACGCTACCCGTTCACCGAAGTGTTGAAGGGGTGCACACAGACATCACCTGACACCCGACAATCGCCAGATCGACAATCTGGGGTAGAGGTATTCCATCGTCAGGAAGCTGACCAGGCGTTTGCATCAGGGACAGGGCTGCCAACTGAACAATGCGAACAAAACGCTGTGTTGCGTCCCACGATGGTCGAAGAACCGCCCGTGCCAGTGAGTGAATGCACAAAGAAAGGGATGCAACCCAAGACGCAGAAGACACAAAAATCACGAAAACATGAAATGCTTCATCAAGACAAGGGAAACGGCGCATCCGTCGCTGCACACAAAAAAGCGCAAAAAGACACGAAAATCGGCACGGCTGAGTTGCCGTATTGCCCGCATCCGTGGCATGAACTCTACTACCTGCAACAGGCGTTGCAGGCAGCATTGCCCGATCCGGTGAAGGTTTTGCTCGACGTCGGCGAGGTGATCTATCCCGCACCGCTGCGCTTGCGCCTGCGTCGGCGCGACCAATCGTTACAGAGCGCTGAGTCTGTCGAAGCGCCAGCTTCTGTGTTGGACATCCCAATGCTCGATCTAGCGCGCATCACCGGTCCGCGCGATCCAGCGCTGGCAACAAATATCGTATGCGTTATCAAGATAATTAGTGAGCATTGGAGCGACCTCGGCGTGCTCATTCAGACGGACGCAGGGGAGTGCTGAAATTGCAGCTAGCCTCGGTATTCTGCAAGGAGACGTGCTATGAGCCTGGCGGATGATATTGACCTGGTGGACTTGTTAGTACGCGACGGCGTATGCTTGCGCCAGATGGGGCGCACCTGGCGCAGTGCGTGCCCGCTACACGGCGGAATGAATAAAACGACGTTTACTGTCTTCCAGACGCCGACCGGCGCCTGGCGCTGGCGCTGCTGGTACGGTTGCAACAACGGCGAGTCGGGTGATGCAATCGACTACATTCAATTACGCTACACTTGCTCGTTCACTGAAGCCCTCGACCTGCTGGGCATCAACCACAGCACCGTGCACGCTGCCGCCGAAGCCCGTGTTTGTCGCCCGCCGCCGCCGCCTAACGTGGAACTGCCAGCGGAAGCCTGGCGCGACGCAATGACCGCGTTGGTCAAAGACGCTGAGGCGACGCTGTGGCGCCTCGGCGGACGCTGGGCGCTAGAGTATCTTCTGCACAGGCGCGGGTTGTCTGAAGAGACAATCTGCGAGGCGCGTCTTGGTTACGCCCCACGCATGCTGGCGTATCGAGCCGAGACTGATACGCCTGCTATCCCGAGCGGCATTGTGATTCCGCACTGGATCGAAAACAGACTCTGGCGCGTAACGATCTGGCGACCGACGAACACAGAGCCGAGATACTACACTGTCGCCCGGAGCGCCAACGCGCCATTCTCTATGGAATCACCCACGCCCGACAAGCCCGTTGTCCTGGTTAAAGGCGCATTTGACGCACTGGCAATATGGCAAGAAGCCCGCAACCTGGTAACGCCCGTAGCAGTCGGGGCGACTGGATGCCGTGCAATCCGATGGTTTGCTCAACTTGCGGTTGCACCTGCACTGTTCCTGGCGTTTGATGCTGACCAGGCAGGCGATCAGGCGGCGGCATACTGGCAGGACCTGTTCCCAGGGGCGCTACGCTGGCGCCCGCTGCTGAAGAACCCTGGCGATATGCTGCCGTATAGCGGGTTGATCAGGATGTGGATTGAAACAGCGATAGTCCAAGAAACAAGATGAGCATCGAACTCAATCCAGGACAATCTGCCAGACCACTCAACACGATGACTACCGAATCCCGGCGGCGCGTCGAAGAAGAGGCAATATGTCGGTGACCAACGGCGGGCGAACATTGCTGGATGTCGCGGTCTGGTCATTTTGACCAGACCGCGACATCTGTAGTGGTCATCCTGAGCAGGAGCGCCAGCAGTGGTCATCCTGAGCAGGAGCGCCACGCACCCTGGAAAGCCGGGTGCATGCGGCATGCATCTGGCTTGCAACCTCCTGGAATGACATGCCTCGCCGATGCTTGCCGGATGCATAGCGTACACCAGGGTCGTAATGCTCGAATACTGCATCACGGTTCCGCAAATCACCTCTTCCTGCGATGCGAAGGGCGAGATTGCGAGAGTGGGGATAGCGCGACAGCAGGGGTAGACGCTGCGCTCCTACGCCCGCTTCCTGTGTCATGAGCATCCGAGGAATTGAATTCCTCGAATACTGCTGCCTCTTGCCTGCCCGGAGTCGCGTGCGCCGCCGTTGTGGACGCACCAGAACCGCGCGGCATCTGCGGAGCCTTGATGAGTACGCTGCCCGCCTGGAGCTGTTTGATTGATGCGACCTGTCTATGATGAACTGGAATGGTTCCAGAGTTGCAAAAGGAGAAATCTGTAGAGTGGTAGAATAAATGCAACAAGGCGCTGCTCGGAGAAATATGGAGTGCGCTGTACGGCAGCGGGCGATGGGCAATCATCACGCGCTACGCGATAGGAGATGATGCGCGAACAAGTGTGAACGGGGTGCGGTGAGCCTGGCAAACCGCACCGCACAGTGATGATATCCGCCGATCACGAGATGGTCAAAGGGGGAACGCAATGGAAACCGCTTTAGGTGACGCGAAGGGGAAGGCGGATGGCAAGGGTGAGCATCTCCGAATTGCGTCGATGCAAAGAATTTCGAGTTCATGCCCGAGTTAGGCTGGCCCTGGGGCTATCCCTTCGCGCTTGGTCTGATGGCGACGATCAGCCTGCTGCTGATTGCGATCTTCAAGCGGCGCGGGTGGCTCTAGCAGCATTCGGAGGTGAAGCATGGATATCCGGCCATCACCAATCGCTGGCAGCTGGTACCCCTCGAACCCGATGCGTCTGCGGCGCGAGATCGACCGCTACCTGGAACAGGCGCACCCGCCGACATTGCCAGGCAAGGTGTGGGGGGCGCTGGCGCCGCATGCCGGCTTACGCTACTCTGGTCCGGTGGCGGCGTGGGTATTCGCGTGTGTGCGGGGCGGCGCGCCAGACATTGTGGTGATTGCGTCGCCGTGGCACCGTGGCGGTGACACGCCGCTGATCACCACGGGGCATGCGGCGTATGCAACGCCGCTGGGCATCGTCGAAGTCGATGCCGATGCGATAGCGCGGCTCGACCACGCCCTGCGCGCGCGGCTGGGGTCTGGTCTGGCGCG
>DAOTWI010000263.1:0-3408 GCA_034436075.1 Roseiflexus sp. | reverse complement strand
GCTGCGCGAGCGCCTGAGCGCGCCGGCCCGTGTCGCACCCGGCGGTGATATGGTGCAGCGTTTCGCTGGCATGCTGCGCCACCCGTTCGGGAAGGTGGGAATAGCCAATGGCGACGTCTGCAGGAAACACAGCGTTGGTGAAGTCCAATCCGGCAGCGCCAAGGAACATGAAAAGCGTCTTCGCATGCCAGAACCGCCGGCGCACGCTGCTGTCCGGATGCACCGGCGCTTCCATCGCCCAACGCGGCAAGGCGCCAATCGCCGGGTTGTCGGGGCGCGACTGCACGGCGACGTACACATTGATCGCCTGCGCTCCGCCCATCAGCGGAGTTGCGACATAGAAATCCTGTGCGGCGCTGATTTCAGGAACAAACACCGGGTAGTCGCGGCTCAACGCAGCCATCAGGCGCGGGCGCCAGAAGCCGTAATGGACATACTCCTCGAAAGAAAGAGCGTATTCCGCCTTCCCGACGAACGGTTCATCAACATCTTCCGCATAAACATTGAACCCCAACCAGCCTGCAGCGCGTGCGAGCGCGGGCGCATCAACGATTGCGCCGCAGCGATGCCACGGCGCTCCCAGCAGATCGTGGAAGATCGGCGCACGCCATCCAGCGTCACGCAGCATTGTGACGACCGCCGCCAGCGCCTGTGCATAGAACCGGTCAGTGAACGTTTCGAGCATCAGATAGTGTTCGAGATCGGCAATGGTGTGTGGCGGCGCCAGCGTGCGCGGCGGCTCAGGCGCTCCTTCCCCGGCAATTTCACGCCACAGATGTTCGACGACATAGGCGTTATAGTCCAGTCGCAGACGCGGATCAAGCCCGGCGTCAGCGGGGAGCATGCCATCGCCAGGCGTTTCGTTGTCCGCCTGAAGCGCAATGATCGGACCCGACGGATAGTGAAAAGGGAGCGTGGCAGCCGAGAATGCGTCGATCCAGCGCCGTGCAGCGGCAAGATAGACCGGGTGCAGATAACAGGCGCGCGGCGCATTGCTGTCGGAGTGCCGCCAGAGGTCGCCGTCGGCGCGTTGCGCGTGGATCTCGGGGTGGGTTTGCAACAACCAGAGCGGAATGCCGCCGCCAAGCACTTCTGCATCGACGAACGGACCTGGCTTCAGAATCAGACGCAGACCGAGCGCAGCGCACAGGCGAACAAAGCGCAACAGATTGCGCTGCGGATCAGTTTCGCCGGTAAAGTCGAACACGCCGGGTTGCAGCTCGTGCCAGCACCAGGGCGCGTAGGTCGAGACCGTATTGACGCCCATCTGTCGCAGGCGCACCAGCATCAACAGCCAGTTTTCAGCCGGTGTACGACAATAATGCAGTTCAGCAGATAGAATCGGCGCGCTGTCCAGTGCGGAAGAACCGCTCACCGGGAATGCTCCATTGCGTGTTTCCGCTTACGTTTCGGGGTTATTATGGCGCACGCCTGCAATATCGCGTGCGAGATAGTAGGTCATGCTATGGAGGATGGCAACCGGATCGATGTAGCGCACCCAGACCCCTTCGGGAACCTGGAGCACCGTCGGCGCATAACTCAGAATAGCGCGCACGCCCGCCATCACCAGCCGATCCGCCACTTCCTGGGCGCTGCGAGCCGGAACCGCAATAATCGCCAGCCGGATGCCCTGCTCTCTGATCACCCGTTCGGCTTCATTAAAACTCTGAACCGCCATGCCATTAATGACTCTGCCGATCTTTGTCGGATTGCTGTCAAAAAGTCCGGCGATGCGGATGCCCTGCTGTCGGAACCCCTCATACCGGGCAATGGCTTCACCAAGATGACCAATACCGATCAGCGCCACGGGCCATTCCTGCGTCAGCCCAAGAATATCTTCGATCTGCTGAAGCAGTTTGCGCACATCGTAGCCAATCCCTTGTTTCCCGAACTCACCGAAGTAGGAGAGGTCTTTGCGGATCTGCGCGGCGGTGACATTGATGCGATCACCGAGTTCCTGGGAAGAGACGGACTCAATGCCTTCCTGGAGAAGATAGCGAAGGCTGCGAGCGTACAATGGCAGACGCCGAACCACAACGTCAGGGGGTCCTTCCATCCGATCCACAGAGACCTCCGCTTGATGCGTCCTGGTGTTGTATGACCACAGAAAGTATGTGAAGTGTAGCACTATCTTTACCGGATTGTCAAGATGCCAGAATGTCCCAGACGGTCGGAGGAAGCGGCGTGCCAGCACTGACGCGCAGCAATGCGGTCAGCGCCGCCAGATGCGCCGCGTCGTACACGTGGCATTGCCGTTCGAGGCGGACGTGCGGCGCAAGAATGCGCACCATTCCCGGCGGGGGCATATTGCCCGCGCCGTTTGAGCGCCCTGAGCCGCCGCCTGTGATGACTGCCGGGAGAAGCGGGTGCTGCCGCTGTGCGGCGTCTGGCATGTGAGTCTGCACCAGCATCGTGTAGACGGGCGCATCAGGGCGCCGCAGCAGGCGAGTGACGAGATCGGTGTGCACGCTGAGCATCGTCGCATCAGGCGCCACAAGAACGATCAACAATGGTCGCACCGCCGAACCGGAAGGGTGGAAGGAACGCACAGCGCGCCCAAGCGCAGCCAGCGACTCCGCCGCCGCTCCAGGCGCAGGAATCAGGTGCGGCGTTCCTGTGCAGAGCGAACTGACCTGCCCCTGATCGATGATAGTCACTGCCAGCGCATCAGGCGCTTCGGCGTACAACAGGTCGATGAGCGCAGCGCTGGCGCTCTCGACGGCTTTGCTGCCATAGAATCCAATGTGCCGCCAGGTGTGCAGCGGCACGAATGATACCGCTGGCGCGCTGCGGTGAATGGCAGGCAGACGTGCGCCGGATTGGCGTCGCGCAACCGGCAGCAGCAGGCGACTGCCGCGCATCCCGGAAACATCGCCATGCAGCGTGATCGTCAATACCGGCTGCGTCTGTGTAGTGCGTCGCCACTGCGCCTTTGATCCGGGCAAGATCGTCTGCACCTGTTCGGGCAGTGCTCCGAGCGCCCTGGCTTCATCCGGGTGGGCGGCGACCATCAGGCGCACCTGCGCTCGCTGGCGCTCGATGCTCGCTTCCGCGAATGTGACCACGCTTTGTGCCAATTCCTGTTGCTCATACACGTCCAGCACTGCTGCAACGACTGCTGCGGCGCTGTCGGTTGTGATCGATTGATAGTCTTCGGTTGCGTCGGGGGCGGATGGTGCGTCAGATTGTTGCGATGCTGCAATCGACGGATGTTTTCCGCTTTGCACTGCCCGAATCACGCCGGGAAACGCCGGGATGCGATGAGGAGCGCCGATCCAAGTCTGCGCGTGTTTCAGCATCTTCGCCCACCATCGCCGAATGGTCATCCCACATTCCCTCGCAGGCGCGGCATGGCGGTCTTGCGGGCGCACCGAGGGGGGCGCCCCTACGTCCGGCGGTTGAGCGGGG
>DAOTWI010000262.1:0-5040 GCA_034436075.1 Roseiflexus sp. | reverse complement strand
ACCCCGCCGGGAGATGACGGTCGCCACCGCCGGGCACGCCGCCAGGGGACAGACACCAGTGCTGCCGCTCATCCCCCGGTCACGCCCGCGCCGTCGCTGGTGACGGTCATCTGCGCCATGAGCAGTGGTATAATGCAAACAGATGCCACGTTCTGCTGTGATTGCGAGGTCATCTGATGAACCAGGAACAGGTGCTGCGCGACCTGATGGCATTGCCGCCAGAGGCGCAGCGGTTAGCAGCGGATTTCATCGCTCTTCTACGCCTTCGCTATGCTCAAGAGTCATCCAAAGAGCGCGACGCCCAGGCCGACTCGAAGGACGTCGATTTCTTTGGTATGTGGCGCGATCGTGCCGATATGACGGATAGCACCCTCTGGACTCGTATCACACGATTGCGAGAATGGAGTTAGGGACTTTGGGCGCTCTTATTGATACAGACATTTTTGTCGATGTCTTGCGTGGTGATATGATTACGACTATTTACGAAGGCTTGAAACACACCACGTCTGGCTCGCAGTAAGCGTCGTTACGCAGATGGGGCTGATTGTCGGGTGTCGTAACAAGGCGGAGTTGCGAGCGCTCGACAATGTTCTTGCGCGTTTTCAGATTATCGAGATCGACGAGGATATTTCTGATGAAGCGATTGAATTGCTGAAACGATACCGTCTGAGCCACGGGTTGCTTATCGCTGATGCTTTTATCGCTGTTACCGCTCTGGCGCTACACTATCCTCTTGCATCCAGGAATCAGCGCGACTATCGCTTTATTACAGGTCTCAATCTCCTGCCTTATCCATAACACAGGAGCGATCGCATGATCTTCGACGATAATCCCCATGCCTCGATTCGCATTTTACGCACGCGCATGCCGTATGCGCCGTTCGATATGCGGCCCTGGTCGCCAGCCGTGAATGTGTTCGAGAGCGAACAGGCGATGCTGCTGGTCGTCGAGCTGGCTGGCGTCGAGCCGTCGAACGTGCAGATCGAAGCGCACCCGCAGTTTGTGCGGATTGCTGGCGTGCGCCAGATTGCCCTGCCCCACGATCTGCGCCGTCTCCATCGGATGGAGATCGCCTCCGGCGCGTTTCAGATCGAGGTGCCCTTTGACCGTCCGATCAACCCGGACCAGACGACGGCCCGTTTCAACAACGGCTTGCTGGAAGTCTGGCTTCCCTTCGCCGGGCGCGGCGCCCGGCAGGTTGTCATCCACGTTCATCGGGAGGGTGAGGCATGAGCGATCCAGCGCCAGCCCAGAATTCGCCTGACATCCCGGAAGTGCTGCCGATCCTGCCGCTCAACAACGTCGTGCTGTTCCCCGGCATGTTCCTGCCGCTTGTCGTCAGCGGCGACGTATGGGTAAAACTGGTCGATGAGGCGGCGCTTTCGACGAAGATGGTCGGCGTGTTTATGCGCACCCAACCCGGCGAGGGATTTGACCCGTTGGCGCTGGCGCGCACCGGCACGGCGGCGTTGATCGTCCGCATGCTGCGGTTGCCGCATGGCGCAGTGCAGATTCTGGTGCAGGGGCAGGCGCGCATTCAGATCAGGCAACTGATCGTCACCGAGCCATATCCGCAGGCGCGCGTCGCTATTCACCGCGATCCTGCCGTGCTGTCGGTGGAGGTCAGCGGTCTGGCGCGCGCAGCGCTCGCCGCCTTTCAGCAGATCATCCAGCTCAGCCCGACGTTGCCCGACGAACTGGCGATCGTCGCCGCCAATACCGCACAACCCGGCATGCTCGCAGACCTGATCGCCGCAAATCTGAACCTCAAGCCGGAAGATCAGCAACTCGTGCTCGATACGCTCGATGTGGAGGAACGTCTGCGCCAGGCGCTCATCTTTCTCGAACGCGAGCGCGAAATCCTGACGATCGGGCGCAAGGCGCAGGAAGAAATGTCCAAGAGCCAGCGCGAATACGTGCTGCGCCAGCAACTCGAGGCAATCAAACGCGAGTTGGGCGAAACCGATGAGCACGCCGCCGAAATCGCCGAGTTGCGCCGCCGTCTGGAAGCGGCAAACCTTCCCGAAGAGGCGCGCAAGGAAGCCGAGCGCGAAATCTCACGCCTGGAGCGCATGCCTCCCGGCGCCGCCGAGTATGTCGTTGCCCGCACCTACCTGGACTGGCTCCTCGATCTGCCATGGAACGTCAGCACCGAAGACAACCTCGATCTTGGGCAGGCGCGCCAGGTGCTCGATGAGGATCACTACGACCTGGAGCGGATCAAGGAACGGATCATTGAATATCTGGCGGTGCGCAAGTTGCGGCTCGAGCAGGATATCAGCGGCGGCGCGCGCGGTCCGATCCTCTGCTTCGTCGGTCCTCCCGGCGTCGGGAAGACCAGCCTTGGAACCTCGATTGCGCGTGCGTTGGGGCGCAAGTTCGTGCGGGTGGCGCTTGGCGGCGTGCGCGACGAGGCGGAGATCCGCGGGCATCGCCGCACCTACATCGGCGCGTTGCCGGGACGCATCATTCAGGGGATCAACCGCGCTGGCAGCAACAATCCGGTCTTTATGCTCGATGAAGTCGATAAACTCAGCGTCGGGTTCCAGGGCGATCCGGCAGCCGCCCTGCTCGAAGTGCTCGACCCGGAGCAGAATGCGGCGTTCGTCGACCGCTACCTCGATGTGCCGTTCGACCTGAGCCGCGCGCTTTTTATCTGCACCGCCAACCGCTCCGATACGATTCCGCCCGCCCTGCTCGACCGCATGGAATTGCTCGAACTCGCCGGATACACCGAGATGGAGAAACTGGAGATCTGCCGGCGCTACCTGATCCAGCGCCAGCGGAACGAGCAGGGTCTGGCAGAGCGCGCGCCCGTGATCACCGAAGCGGCGCTCCGGCGCCTTATCCGCGAGTACACCCACGAGGCGGGCGTGCGTGACCTGGAGCGGCGGATTGGCGCGATTTACCGCAAAATGGCGACGCGCGCCGCAGACGGTCAATCGCTGCCTGAACAGGTAGACGCGCCCGACCTCGACGACCTGCTCGGACCGCCGCGCTTCCGCAGCGAAACGCTGCTCGGCGAGGATGAAGTTGGCGTGGTCACCGGGCTGGCATGGACGCCGACTGGCGGTGATGTGCTCTTTGTTGAAGCGAGTGTTGTGCCCGGCAATGGTCAGTTGACGCTGACCGGTCAACTCGGCGATGTCATGAAAGAGTCGGCGCGCGCGGCGCTGACCTATGCGCGGTCGCGGGCGCGAACGCTGAACATTCCGACCGACTTCGCACAAATCTGTGACATTCACATCCACGTTCCAGCCGGCGCAGTACCAAAAGATGGACCGTCGGCTGGCATTACCATGGCGAGCGCGTTGATCTCGGCGCTGACCGAACGCGCTGCGTACAAACATGTCGCCATGACCGGTGAAATTACACTGCGCGGCAAGGTATTGCCGATTGGCGGGGTCAAGGAGAAGGTGCTGGCTGCCCAGCGCGCCGGGGTGCGCACGGTGCTGCTGCCGAAGGCGAATGCGCCTGACCTGCGCGAGTTGCCGGAGGAAACGCGCCAGCACCTCGACATTGTTCTGGTCGAGCACATGGACGAGGTGTTACCGCGCGTTTTGCATCCCGGGCGCGAGCCGGTCGCTCCTGAACCTGCGCCAGCCGATGGCGTAGGTGCGGAACAGGTGACGTAGGTCTAGAGCTGGAAAGTGGAACTGTTCGCGGGCGCATTGGCTCTGTTAGTGGGTGCGGAACAGGTGACGTAGGTCTAGAGCTGGAAAGGACACAACAATGTCGTTGAAGGAGCGCGTGGACGGTCTTCTGAGTGCAGCCGCTGAGCAAGGGGACGTGCCGGGTGTTGTGGCGGTCGTTGTGGACCGTGAGGGGGTGGTGTACGAAGGAGCGTTCGGCAAGCGCAACCTGGTGACGGGCGAGCCGATGACGGTCGATACGGTCTGCTGGATCGCCTCGATGACCAAGGCGATCACCGGCGCCTGTACGATGCAACAGGTGGAACAGGGGAATCTCGCTCTCGACGCTCCCGCCAGCCAGTGGGCGCCGCTGCTGGCGGAAGCGCAGGTGCTGGAAGGGTGGGACGACGAGGGGAAGCCAAAACTGCGCCCGCCAGCGCGCCCGATCACGTTGCGCCAGTTGTTGACCCACACTGCCGGGTTTTCCTACGAGTTCTGGAGCGCAGACATTCTGCGCTACCAGGAGGTGATGGGCGTGCCGGGCATCGCCAGCGGCAAGATCGCAGCACTAACGACCCCGCTCCTCTTCGATCCCGGTGAACGCTGGGAGTACGGCATCAACATCGATTTCGCCGGTCTGGCGGTCGAGACGGTCAGCGGCAAACGACTGAGCCAGTATATGCAGGAGCATCTGTTGGGTCCGCTTGGGATGAACGACACCGCCTTCAAGATTCGTCCCGATATGCGCGCGCGTCTGGCGACCGTCCACGCGCGCGGTGAAGACGGAACGCTGGCGCCGATGGCATTCGAGATTCCGCAAGACCCGGAGTTCGAGATGGGCGGCGGCGGTCTGTACGGCACAGCCGGAGACTATGCCCGCTTCATCCGCATGGTGCTCAATCGCGGCGAACTCGACGGCGTGCGGGTGCTCAACGCCGAAACGGTCGATCTGATGTGCCAGAACGCAATCGGCGATCTGCGCGTCACAGTGATGAAGAGCGTGATGCCGCAGTTTTCCAATGATGCGGAGTTTTTCCCAGGCTTGCCCAAGGGTTGGGGGTTGACCTGGCAGGTGAACCTTGAGCCGGCGCCGACTGGTCGTTCGGCGGGCAGCCTGCAATGGGCAGGTCTGGCGAACTCGTACTTCTGGATTGACCTCGAGCGGGGCATTGGCGGGGTCTACCTGACGCAGATCACGCCGTTCGCCGACACGAAGTCGCTGCCACTGTTTGAAGCGTTTGAAACCGCAGTGTACCAATCAATGTAACGTCGGGCGCGCTGCGGGCATCTCACGGAAGGACGCCCTCGTGTGACAGGACTTACGCGGTGGCGCATGTTCTGGCTTCACCAGAGCCTGCGGCAGCGTGGCGCTCCCATCAAGGTGGTGTGGTGCGGCGGCTTCGCCGCC
>DAOTWI010000261.1:0-3398 GCA_034436075.1 Roseiflexus sp. | reverse complement strand
CCGCCTCGGCGACCTGATCGCCCGCGACGATCAGCGCCTGCACCGTACCGCTGCCGGAGACGCCGGTGTAGCCGGTAAAGCGCGTTGGCGGAAGGTCGATATCCGCCCACACCTCCGCATCGGCGGCGCGCTTGAACTGCGCCGCACGGCGCCCGCGAGCGCGTTGCTCCTCCATGCGGCGCTCATACCCGGCTTCATCGACCGTCAGCCCGTATTCAGCGGCGATTTTCTGCGTCAGGTCGAGCGGGAAGCCATAGGTATCCTTGAGGGTGAAGGCGTCGTCGCCGGGGATGACCGCGCCGCCGCTGGCGCGCACCCGTTCGATGACGCTGTTCAGAATGCTGACGCCGCCGGAGAGGGTGCGCAGGAATTGGCGTTCTTCCAGATCGACCGTTTCGAGAATGAAATCGGCGCGTTCGCGCACTTCCGGGTAGACGGCGCCCATCTGCTCAATCACCACTGCGACAATCTCGGAGAGGAACGGCTTCTCGAAGCCCACGGTGCGCCCCTGATAGACTGCGCGGCGCAGAATGCGGCGCAGCACATACGAACGCCCCGTATTGCCCGGCAACACGCCATCGGCAATCAGGAACGCCACGGCGCGGCTATGATCAGCGACGGCGCGGTACGGCGCCACGTGGGCGCGATACGTGGACTCATCAGCGCCGAGCAGCGCCATCTGGCGCTCGATCAGCGGTACGAACAAGTCGGTGTCATAGGTGGAATGCACCCCCTGCATCACCATCGCCATACGTTCAAGTCCCATGCCAGTATCGACCGACGGGCGATGCAGCGGCTGCATCGTACTGCGTTCAAACTGCATGAACACATTGTTCCAGATCTCAACATAATCAGGATCGTCGGAGTTGACCCCCTTGGCACTCATTGCCTTCAGGTCGTCGCCGATATAGATCGTGATTTCGGAGCAGGGACCGCACGGACCGGCATCCGCCATAACCCAAAAGTTATCCTTGCGCCCGAAGCGCAGTACTCGATCCGGGTCGGCGCCGGCGGCGACCCACAGTTGCGCCGCTTCATCATCGGGCGGAACCTCATCGTCGCCCTCGAAGACGGTGAACCACAGGCGTTCGACGGGCAATTCGAACACCTTTGTCAGCAATTCCCATGCCATGGGAATGGCTTCGGCTTTGAAATAATCGCCGAAGGAGAAATTGCCGAGCATCTCGAAGAACGTATGATGGCGCGGCGACGGACCGACCTCCTCCAGGTCGTTGTGTTTGCCGGAGACGCGCAGACATTTCTGGACAGTTGTTGCGCGGGTGTAGGGGCGTTGCTCAAGCCCAAGGAAGGTGTCTTTGAACTGCACCATGCCTGAGTTGGTGAACAGCAGGGTTGGATCGTTGCCCGGAATGAGCGACGAGCTGGGCACGCGCACGTGACCGCGTTCTTCAAAGAAACGAAGGAACTGTTCCCGGATCGCGGCGCTGGAAAGTCTTTTCATAGCGATATGAGCCTTTGCCAGAGATGCTGCCGTACCGTGTCGTTGAGACGACACAGTATGCGGTAATGTCGTATGCATTGTACGGCATACGAGCGCGCTGCGTCAACAATATTGCACCGGCTTCTGCACCAAATCTTGACAAGTGTGCTATAATGGGTGTGCGAGTGAAGCATTGCGTCAGCAATCCTCCAGATCTCGCGTCCGAAGCGACTCCAAAAGCCAGATATTCCTCTGGAAAGCGCCAGGCATCCACCATACTGTGGTGTAAGTCTGTATCTACTATACATTAAGGCATGGCGTAGCCCTCTACTTCAGTGAAACAACCGCCGTGAGCCCTCAGTGTGGTCGAGTGCCGTTCATTGTAGCTTGTGTATGGAACCAACGCGCCAACTGCTGATTGGTACAGGCATCATTCCCAGAACAACAGAACTGGCGCAGTACGATTGATCTGAGCGCTGCATGGACAGTCGCGCGGTACTGTGCGCCAGTAGAATGTCTTATGCCGCAACAACACACCTGTTGGCCTGTTTGGAAGGATTAATTCCTTATTCGCCATGTGATGGCTGGCGTGTCCACACGTCAGCAAGGAGCTTTCTGTGCCAAGAATGAGAATGAAAAATGCTGCGCCTAACAATGGCGGCGATCCGGTGGCCGAGTACACCGAACCTGTTCGCGACAAGCCAATCATTAATGTTGCCGAACTTGAGAGCAAAACCCTCAATGAGCTGCGCGAAATGGCGAAAGCGATCGGCGTGACCGGCGTGAGCAACCTCAAGAAGCAGGATTTGATTTTCAAACTGCTTCAGATGCAAACCGAGGAAGCGGGGCATACACTCTCCGACGGCGTGCTCGACATCGTCGCCGATGGGTATGGATTCCTGCGCGGCGAGCGGATGCTGCCGGGACCGGATGATGTCTATGTGTCGCAGTCGCAAATCCGGCGCTTTGGACTGCGCACCGGCGATCGCGTCTGGGGTCAGATCCGTCCGCCGAAGGAGAGTGAGCGCTACTACTCGCTCCTGCGGGTGGAGATGGTCAACGGGATGGACCCGGAGACGGCGCGGAAACGCCCGTCGTTCGATCAGTTGACGCCGATTTTCCCGAATGAACAGATCAAACTGGAAACCGAAGCGCACCTGCTCGCCACGCGCCTGGTCGACCTGGTGGCGCCAATCGGTCGCGGGCAGCGCGGTCTGATCGTGTCGCCGCCGAAAGCCGGCAAGACGCTGCTGCTGAAGGCGATTGCCAACGGCATCACAACCAACTACCAGGATATTCACCTGATGGTGCTGCTGATCGGCGAGCGCCCCGAAGAGGTTACCGATATGCGGCGCTCGGTCAAGGGCGATGTCATTTCGTCAACGTTCGATGAGCCGGTCGAGGATCATACCAAGGTCGCCGAGATGACGCTGGAACGCGCCAAACGCCTGGTCGAGGGGGGGCAGGATGTCGTGATCCTGATGGACTCGATTACCCGTCTGGCGCGCGCCTACAACCTGGATATGCCGCCGAGCGGGCGCACCCTCTCCGGCGGTATCGACCCGGTTGCGCTCTATCCGCCCAAGCGCTTCTTCGGCGCGGCGCGCAATATCGAGAACGGCGGGTCGCTGACCATTATTGCGACCTGTCTGGTCGATACTGGCAGCCGTATGGACGACGTGATCTACGAGGAATTCAAGGGCACCGGCAATATGGAATTGCACCTCGATCGCAAACTGGCGGAGAAGCGGGTCTTCCCGGCGATCGATATCACGCGCAGCGGGACGCGCCGTGAGGAATTGCTGCTGACGCCTGAGGTGCTGCGCCAGGTGTGGACGCTGCGCCGCATGGTCGGCATGCTCGGCGAGGGCGAAGGCACCGAACTGGTGCTGACGCGCATGGCGAAGACGCGCAATAATGCTGAGTTCCTTGCAACGCTGAGCAAGGCGAATTAGGG
>DAOTWI010000260.1:0-5770 GCA_034436075.1 Roseiflexus sp. | reverse complement strand
CCGAGCCGCTACGCCGGCCGGCTGCATGCAGGACCCTACGGCGACTACCTCCTCTCCGATGCGCGCCTGGATGCCGCCAAACGGCTCGATCTGCTGCTGCACGCGCTTGCCCGCACGCGCCACCCGCTACGCTGCATCTTTATCGGCGCTGGCGATGATCGCGCGCGCCTGGAACGCCTGGCAGCCGACCTGCACCTTGGCGCGCGCGTCGTGTTTCGTGGATTTGTGCCTGACGACGAACTGATCAATCTCTATGCCAGGGCGCGCGCGGTGTACTATGCGCCGTTCGATGAGGATTACGGGTTCACATCGGTGCAGGCGCTGGCTGCCGCGCGCCCAGTCGTCACTACAACTGACTCTGGCGGCGTGCTGGAGTTCGTCGAACATGGCGTCTCTGGACTCGTGGCGCTGCCAGCCCCTGAGGCGATTGCTGCTCACATCGACGCACTGTTCGATGATGCCGCCCTCGCGGCGCGTCTTGGCGCCGCCGGACCGGCGCGGGTGGCGGGTATCACATGGGATCGCGTTGTCCGGTCGTTGCTGCTTCAGTGATAAGGAGGGATTGATGGTACGTCTGATTGCCAATGCTTTGCTGCTGCTCGCGCTTGTCGGTTTCTGCGCCGCTCCGGCTGTCACTCCCAAACTGCTTTCATCAGCATCCTCGGTCCCACTGGCGCAGTGGAAGTATCTGGCAGCCGCCGCCGCTCCGCCGATGAACGGTCCGGTTGAGCAAACCATGATGCTTTCTTTTGATATTGATCGCGATGGGCGTGATGACATTGTCGTCGGCGGGCGCGGCACGGCGCCGGCGCTCGTCTGGCTGCGGTTTACCGCAAACGGATGGCAGCGACTGGTGATCGAGCCAGCACAGATGAGCATCGAGGCAGGCGGCGCATTTGCTGACATCGACGGCGATGGCGATCTCGACATCGTCACCGGCGAGGATTACAGCGGCAACCGCATGTTCTGGTGGGAAAATCCCTATCCGAACTACGACCCAAACACCAGATGGACGCGACGCCAGATCAAAAGCAGCGGGCAGAATCGTCACCACGATCAGGTCTTCGGCGATTTCAACGGCGATGGACAGACGGAGCTGGCGTTCTGGAACCAGGGGAACCGAGGTCAACCGTCGATCCTGTACCTCGCTCCTGTCCCGCCCGATCCGCGCAATGCTGGTCTGTGGACATTGACCGCCATTTTTACGTCCACGGTGTACGCTGAAGGGTTGACTGCCGCCGACGTCGATGGCAATGGGGTGACCGACCTGGTTGGGGGCGGCTACTGGTTTCGCTTCGAGAACGGCGGGTATGTCGCTGAAGCGATCGACGCGCAAAATCGCGGCATCCGCGTCGTCGCCGGGCAGATCATCCCTGGCGGACGGCTCGAAGTGGTCACCAGCGCCAGCCACGGCAGGGGAACGATCGCCCTGTATCGCTGGACGGGCGCCGGGTGGGAGCAACAGATACTGGTGGATCGGATCGAGGACGCGCACAGCCTGGCGCTTGCCGATCTCAACCAGGATGGCGCGCTCGACATCTTCTCCGGCGAGATGCGTCTCGACGGCGGCAATCCCGACTCGCGCATGATCCTGCTTTACGGCGACGGCGCTGGCACGGGCGCGTTTCACCTGGCAGAGGGACCGCCCGGCGTCGATCACCACGAGTCGCGCCTGGGGGATATTGACGGCGACGGCGATCTCGATATCCTCGGCAAGCCGTACAACTTTGAGACCCCGCGCCTCCATATCTGGCTGAACGAAACCAACAACCCGACGAAACGCAACCTGTCGCGCTGGCGACGGCATGTGATCGATGCCGCGCGCCCCGACCGCGCTCTCTTCGTGCTGCACGGCGACCTTGACGGCGACGATCTGCCGGATATCGTCAGCGGCGCGTGGCGGTACCGCAATCCGGGGCGCGCCGATGGCGACTGGGTGCGCGCGCCCATCGGCGAACCGCTGCGCAATGCGGCAATCCTGGCAGACCTCGACAATGACGGCGATCTGGACATCTTCGGCGCGCAGGGGCGCGGTTCGGAGCGCAACGGTCGCTTCGCCTGGACGCGCAACGATGGCGGAACGTTCACAGTGTTCACGAATATCGACGTCGGCAACGGCGATTTTCTTCAGGGAGCGGTTGGGGCGCGGTTCACGCCCGACGGTCCGCTCGAAATCGCCCTCTCGTGGCACGAAGCCGGGCGCGGCGTTCAGAAGTTGCGCATTCCTGACAATCCCGCCAACACCACGTGGAACCTGCGCACGGTCTCATCGCTCTCGCAGGACGAAGAACTGAGCGCGGGCGACATCGACCGGGACGGCGATCTCGATCTGCTCAAGGGCACGCGCTGGTTGCGCAATGATAACGGCGCCTGGACGTCGCTGACGCTTTCCGACAGTTCCGGCGCGCCAGACCGTAATCGTCTGGCGGACATCAACCGCGACGGCCGGTTGGATGCTGTGGTCGGGTTCGAAGCCATCGGCGCGCCGGGGAAACTGGCGTGGTACGCACAGGGCGCAGACCCGGCGGCGCGCTGGACGGAACAGATCATCGCCGTCGATGTCATCGGACCGATGAGCCTGGACGCTGGCGACCTCGACGGCGATGGCGACCTCGACATCGTGGTTGGCGAGCATGATCCCGTGCGCCCGGAGCGTGCGCGCCTGTTGCTCTTCGAGAACGACGACGGATATGGCATGCGCTGGCGTCGCTGGGTGGTCTTTACCGGCGATGAGCATCACGACGGCGCGCAACTCGTCGATATCGACAACGACAGCGACCTGGACATCATCTCAATTGGCTGGTCGCACAATCGCGTACTGGTGTATGAAAACCTGGCGCCGCCGCTTTCACCTATTCCATCGCCGACGCCCACACCTGCACCAACGCAAACTTCTGTCGCTGTACCGACACCGACATTTACCCCTTCGCCCGATGTGACATTATCTCCTACACCTTCATCAACCGCGACGCCGTCTCCCACGTCGTCGTCAACGCCGTCTCCCACGTCGTCGTCAACGCTCATGCCGTCCCCTACGCGAACATTGACGCCATTGCCCAGTGTTGCACCGACCGGAACACTCACCCCCTCGCCCTCCATCAAACCGACCAGAACGCCCACGCCGACCCGAACCATCAAACCGACCAGAACGCCCACGCCAACCCAAATCAGACCATAGCTGACGCTTACCCGATGAAGATCCGCGCCCTTGCCAGAAGGCAACCCGATAGCAGGGGCGTGTCGATCCAAAATGTGTGTAAAGACATTCTCAGTTGGGACGCAAGGCAAGTATAAAGCGCCATCCTGCGCAACCGCCTGTCATGGCGTGGCTGTGGCGCTGCGCGCCGTTGGGGTGGCAGTTGCGGCAGGTGAGGGCGTTGCAGGGAGCGTTGCAGTGATCTCTGGCGTTTCGGTAGGAGTTGGCGTCGGTGTGAGCGTCATGGTTGGCGCAGGTGTTGCTGATGGTTCAACCGGCGGCGGGGGAGTTGGCGCGGGAACCGGGATCACGGGCGTCGATCCGCGCAGGTCGAGCGCTGCATCATCAGCGATGTCGCTCAGACGTTGCAGAAAACGCTCGATCCGCTGAGAACGGCGGTCGAGTTCTTGCAGGAGTGCGGCGCGCCCCGCCTCCGCTGTTGCGAATGCGTTCACCTGATCGCGGCTGGCGCGCGCGTCCGCGACCAGTGTGGCGTTCTGCGCGACGACGGCGGTCAACTGCTCGCGCACCTGCTCGCGCAGGATGCGCACATCGTCAATGGCGCTGCGAATATCGCTGAGCGCCTCGCGGTCGTCGCTCGCGCGCCGGGCAAGGTCGGCGACATCGGTCGCCAGTGCGTCGGCGCGACTGAGGAGTGTTGCATTGTGCGCTTCAAGCGTGGCCGCCTGCGCTTTTGCCGCAGCAAGTTCTCCTGGCATGGAGGGCGTGAACCCCAGCCAGAGAAGGGTTCCACCGATTGCCAGGAGGGTGATCGTCGTTGTAATCAGGACGACCAGGAAGGCTGCCAGCAGGCGGGCAAAAAATCCGCCGCCAGCACGTCGGGGCTGCGGCGCCGGCGGCGTGGCGGGCGCAGACTCGGAAGCATTGGTCATTGGGTGGTATCCTGCATCTCAATCACCCGGCACACCGGGCGATGTTTCACCGCCACGATTGCTGGCAGCGGCGGGAGGTCCTGCGTAGATCGAACGTTCCACCACCACCGGCTGTGTTGCACGCACCGTTGCTGAAATGATTGCCTGATCGGGGAACAGTTCATGCACCGCCATTGTGTAGCGTGAACTGGCAGGCATCACCAGCGACCGGCTGGCGCGTGAGCCGTCCGCCAGAATAAAGGCGACATCAATGCGCGCCTGGCTGCGTGAAGGATTGCTGATGAGCAGGTACTGCTGATAATCGCCGCTCGTGCGACCGTCGGCGAAGCGCCACGAATAAGCCGGCGCCATGACCCCCGGTCCTGCCGTTCCTGCCGCGCCGTTGCGCCAGTAGAGCGCTCGCTCGGCTGCGACGGGGCGATCAGAGACAATGGTGGTTGCGACTCCCAGTTCTGGCACAACGTCATTGACATCGATTGACAGGCGCGCCAGCGGCGGAATGGCGTAGCGTCGTGCGAGCGATGTACCGTCGGGGGTCAGGAACCGCACTGTGACATTCGCGCGGTCGCCGTTCGGGTTCACCACCAGCAGTGACATGCGGAACGGCGGCGCGGTGGTTCCTTCGGCAAAGTACCACTCCCGCGAAAGCTCGGTCACACCGGGCGAGATGTGCATGCCCCCGCTGGTCAGCGTACTGCCCGGACCGAAGATCATGGTGCGTTCGGCAACGATTGGCTGGCTGGCGGTGACCCGCATGCCAAACGAGGCGTTCGGCAGCAGATCGCCCATGACGATCACCGTTCGCTGCTGGGGCGCCAGTGTGACCGGTTCGCTGTCGAATGGCGGATATACGAAGGTTGTCCCATCATTGGTGATCAGGAGCACGCGCGTGCCGACCGGTTCGGATTGCGGGTTGAACAGCACCAGAAAAGTGCGTTTGTCGCCCTCGGTCGAACCCTCCGCAAAGTACCAGACGCGCGAGGGGCGGGTAACGCCTGGCTGTACGCTCAGATCGGCGCCAAAATTCATGAAGCGTTCCGCAATAATGGGCGCATTGGACTCAATAATTGCCGGGGCGTCGGGGGTATCGTTGAAGAGCTGATTGATCACCAGGTTGGCGCGCGCGCCAGGGGCGACGGTTGCTTCACGAATCACTTCGACGCCCGGCTGGCGCACGATGATGAAGCGCACGGTTGCTGGCGCCTCGCCGGGATTGAGCACTGCCAGACGTTCTTCGTAATCGCGCGGGTTCCCTTCCGCAAAGAACCAGCGTGAGCGAACAATGGAGGCGCTGGCGGATTGCCGGATCTGCGGCAGCGCGTCGCGCACTGCGTTCGAGGGATCGCCCGCCGAAGGCGCCAGATCGCTGTGGGCAGCGATGACCGGTCCGACCACAGTTGAGCCATTGATCGGTATGATGCGTTGACCAGTCGGTTCGAGCCGGTACGCATCGCACAGCCATGCCAGCAGTATGCGCAGCGCCTCAAGTTGTGGCGCTGGCGGCGCGCTTTCGCCGATGAGCGCGATGTGCACCGCGGCGCCGCCGCTCAATTCGGTGACCGCGGCGGTCGGTCCGCCGCTCCGTCCCTCGAAGATCGCCCCGTCACGCCCGATGATATAGTGATAAACCGTATCGTTCAATCCGAGCGTCTGCTCGTGATATGCGGCGAGCGCGCGCAGG
>DAOTWI010000259.1:0-2466 GCA_034436075.1 Roseiflexus sp. | reverse complement strand
GGCGCCAGCCGTTAATGTGCGAATGCGCATTTACACCTCGTCCTGCAACACACTCATCACCCGTTCAGTCCCTACAATCCGTCCCAGCGCGGCGAGCGGATTCGGATCAGGACGCCACAACCACTCCACATCGAGCCAGAAGCCGGGCAGAACCGTCGAACGGTAGATATTGTCGTCATCCGGCGGAACGGCGCGATACTGACCACGCGCGTCGAGGACGTAGAAATCGGCGCGCAACCGACCGGGGCGCGGGTCGATGATCCAGTACTCGCGCACGCCAGCCGCCTGGTACTCGTAGAACTTCTCGTCGCGATCACGCGCCACACTGTCGTCAGAAATCACCTCAATCACCAGATCAGCGGGCCCGGCGAGTTCGTGACGGGTCAGTCGCTCTTGGTGCTCCTCCGCCAGGAAGAACAGATCCGGTTCCTGTCCGGGACCGTCCGGCAGCGCGCGCATAGCAAACGGCGCGCTGCGCACGATGCCGAGACGCAGCGCACGCACGAATAGCCCCAACAGCCGGTTGAGAACATCAACGACCCGCTGATGCTCCTCTGTGGTTGGCATATGAACAGTGACCTCGCCATTGATCCACTCACTCAACCCCTCGTGGTCCCACGCCAGCCACTCAGCATAGGTCATCCTGAGCGGCGCGGGATGCTGCGTCGCAGCCGATGGATCAACCGCAGTCGGCGCACTCATGGCAGCCTCCTCACGAACCGGGCGATGCCTCCAGCGCCCATCCGCCAGTCTCGACCCGCAGTGTACCACCCGCGCGACCCGGCGGCAACTCGATTGTCAATGGCAGATCGGGGCGCAACGCAATCGGCGCGCTGCGGAACACCTCGCGCCCATCGATCAGCACGCGCACCGGCGCCGCCGCCTGAACGCGCGCCGCAACCACACTGACGGTCAGCGCGCCGCTCCCCCGACGTTGCACGCCAAGCGCGCCAGACTCACTCGCAACAGCGAGATCACCCAACCCCTGCAACGGCATCCAGTCAGCGAGAATCGTGCGCTGCTCGCCAGCGTTCAGCGTCGGATCGTCCCAGAAGGTCGGCTGGGCGCCGACCCAGAGTTCCGCATAATCGCTCCCATCGTCGGTGAACAGGCGGTGATCGAAATTGGCGCTGAATGCAAACACCTTCGTGCCAGCAAACCCGGCGTCGGACAGCGCAACCATCCCCGCGTCCGCCTGAGCGTCGTAAAAGCCAGCGAAGCGCACCGGGCGCACGGCAAACAGCCCGACATACCCATTCCACGCCGACGGATGCGACAGGTCGCGTTGATTGTGGCGGGTCCAGCCGACGGTCGCGCGCGGCGGCGGCAGGTCGCGGTCTTCTGTGGCGTGAACGATCATCTGATCGACAGGCACAACGAAGCGCGCCGCAGGTCCGACCCGATTGGCAGCAGAGGCAAGCGCAGCATTCATCCACATTTGCACTGGTTGAGGAGTGGAAGACGCATTGCGCGCCGCCAGTTGCGTGCGGAAGAAGCCCTCATCGGCACGCAGCGTGACGATGGCGGTCATGTCCAGCCCGCGCTGGCGTTCCGTCGTCGTCATACGCACGGTGACGGCGCCGGCCGGACGTTCGACCGCCATATCCCACGGGAAGGCTTCCAGGTAGCCATGTTCTTCGGTTGGCGCCGCCCATTCCAGCCCGCCGGCGCCCAACCACCAACCGCGCTGACCGAATGGCGCCGGTTTGACCACCGGGTTCTGGTAGAACGCATTCTGACCGGTAGACTTGATCACCGCGCGGTACAACCGTCCGCCAAGTTCAGGGAGGAAGGTCAGTTCCAGGAAGCGATTTTCGACCACGACAGCGCGATAGGTGCGCGGTTGCGGCGTCCCGACGCGCGCCGGATCGAGGCGCGGGTAGGGATAGATCGGGTCACCAGGACTGGTGGACACCAGCGCCTGATTGTAGTCGTAGGTCGGGATCGTCAGGGTCGTCTCGCGGACGCGCACGCCGGAGAAGGGCGGCGCGGCGTAGCGCAGCGGGCGCCCATAGCGCCAGAGAAAATAATGCTGCCCGACATTTCCCATCTCCACTTGCCAGCGCGACGGATTGGCAGGGTTGTAGGTCAGCAGGCGGCGCTCGAACGCCTGGAACATGACCGGCATTTCTTTGCCGCCGACGCGGACGATTGCCCAGTACGGCTCGCTGATCGGATACCCGAAGGCGAAGAGCGCGTCGATCGGCGCTGCCGCCATAAAATCGCGGAAGACGCGCGGCACATTATGACCGGTCACCGGCTCATAGCGCACAATCGTCGTCGCTGGCAGCGCCAGGTCGGAGCGTTCGGCGAGACCATCGGGGGCGAGCAGGGCGCTCACCCGTGCGCCAATGCGTTGGGGCGCGCGTCCGCCGCCATCAAACGAGACATACGCGGCGAGCTGCGCATACGTCGGCGCCTGCGGATTATCGACCGGATCGCCAGCGACCGGAATGGCGGCGGGCG
>DAOTWI010000258.1:0-2818 GCA_034436075.1 Roseiflexus sp. | reverse complement strand
GGTTCAGGCGCAGCGCCGCAGCCGACGTGAGCGCAAATCCCATCCAGTCAGCATCGGGCGCCAGACCGCGGTGAATGCCGTACCGCTGCGCGTAGACGTTCCCGAACGAACCGCTGCCGTGCCCGACGATGACCCGCATATCCGGCGCAACGCCGAGCGCCTGCCGCAGTTCGCCCGCCAGACGGCGAATGGTCACGGCGTCTGCGCGCTCCTGCTGCGTTTTATCGGTAATGACGGAACCGCCGAATTTGACGAATACGACCATATTTCCGCCTGGAATAGTCCCAAACCTCAGAGACACAGAGGTCACAGAGCGTACCTGCCTGGCTCAAACCCCTTCCTGCCTCTTGCTCCTTGCTGCCTGTCTCTGACCTCGCGCCTTTTGCCTCGCGCCTCGCGCTTCTTGCCTCTTCCATCCACCAAGGACACGAAGGCACACGAAGGGGCAATCCAACCTTCGACCTTTCCCCTTCCCACCTGCAACCTTCCCGCGTGCAACCTTCCACCTTCCCACCTGCCCACCTGCCATCTTCCCGCTCGTCTTCCGTGGCGCAGACGTTGCGATGCAACGTCTCTGCCTGAACCAACCCGCCCACGTTCAACGTGCAACGTGGAACGTACACAATCTTCCCGCGTGCAACCTTCCACCTTCCCACCTTCCCACCTGCCATCTTCCCGCTCGTCTTCCGTGGCGCAGACGTTGCGATGCAACGTCTCTGCCTGAACCAACCTGCCCACGTTCAACGTGCAACGTGGAACGTACACAATCTTCCCACCTGCAACCTGCAACCTCAAAACCTTAACTCCGCCAGTTTTTGCGCGAATAGACTTGCGTTGGCGTCCATCGCGCTCAACACATTCTGCCAGCGGCGCGGCGACCAGATCTCGAAGTGGCGGTTCAACCCGGCGATAATCGCCTGATCGCCGAGTTCGGCAAATTCGCGCAGGTTCTGCGGGATGAGAATACGCCCCTGTTTGTCGAGCGACATATCGGCGGCGCCCGAAAAGAGCATGCGCTGCAATTGCCGGGTTTCTTCGCTGCCCATCGGCAGGCGACTCACCTGCTGCGCCAGTTCCTCCCAGACGCCTCGCGGGAATCCCACCAGACACTTATCGAAACCGCGCGTGATGACCACGCCCTCATTCAGAGCATCACGAAAACGGGACGGTATCGACAGGCGACCCTTGTCATCGATGGTATGTTCGTATTCACCAAGAAACACAATTGTTCGCCTGCACTGACCGCTGGATGAGAGCGACGCACCGATCGCGATGCACCACGCCGCCAGCGAATGAAACTATCCTGATTTACCTGAAACATCCGATTGCAAAAATAGAACGTTTGTTTTTATTTTCTGCCGGGATCGAGAACGTGCAGGTCATTTTCCCCACTTTTCCCCACTTTCTCCCACTTGAGGGTGATTATATACCACTTGCTCCCACATATCAAGCAGAATCTGCACATTCTACGAAAATTCGCAGCATACGAGGACGTGTCGTGAGGCGGCGCCGGCTTGACAACCACGCCTGTTATGATTATTATCAATATTGATAACGGTAGCATCCTTAAACATACCAGCGAGGCATCAATGCACACACATCTCCGTTTCTTCGCCCTCCTCAGCGCTCTGCTGGCATTGATCGGCGCTACCCTGGCGGGGGTGGGAGCGCAGCAGACAGAACCAACACCCGTCGTGCCGCCGAACGTGGTCGGCGGCGTGCCCGTCGCCCCCGGCGACTATCCGTGGCTGGTCGGGTTGCTGCTTGCCAGTGTTCAGGACGAAGCCGTTGTGTTCTGCGGCGGCGCGTTGATCGACGATGGCGCGCCAGCGTCCAGTTCGCAGTGGGTGCTCACGGCTGCGCACTGCCTGGTTGACGACGGCAATGTCGCTCCGCCCGAAGCGATCGAGGCGCTCGCAGGTCAGCAGGATCTGACCCAGGTTCAGCCAGACCAGCGGCGTCCGGTGGCGGAGGTCATTGTCCATCCCCTGTATCTCTCAGGCTACGCGCTGGTCAATGACGTTGCGCTGCTGCGCCTGGACGCTCCGGTGAATGTGGGCGCCACTCTGCCGATTGCCACACCCGCTGATGCAGCGCGCTTCGCTCCCGGCGTCGATGCGCAGATCGCCGGTTGGGGCAATCTGCTGCCGCAGACCGGCGTTCAACAGCCGGATGTCGCCCACAAGGCGGTCGTCCAGATTGTGGACGACGCTGTGTGTAATGCTCGCTATGACCCTGCGTTGGGCATCGAGCACCTCTGCGCTGGCATTCTGCCAAACGGCGGAGTTGACACCTGCCAGGGCGATAGCGGCGGTCCGCTGATGGTTTCGGATGGACTCGGCGGTCTGCTCCACGCCGGCATCGTCAGTTTTGGTCAGGGATGCGCCTGGCCCGATTTCCCTGGCGTGTATGCCCGCACGGCAACCTTTGCGGACTGGATCGCGGCGATTATCAATGACGAACCGCACGTCGATGTCATCCAGACAGGACCGTATGCAGTGTTTCCGCCGGATGCAGAGGAACCGTTTCTTGAACTATTCCACGTTTCAACAGCCGCACCCGGCGAGCCGTTCACCTATACGCTGCGCGTCGCCAACAGCGGTATGCAGGCGCTCGACAGTGTGACGATCACTGCCACAGTACCTGTGAATGCCAGCCTGATTGCTATCAACGACGGCGGCAGCATCTCCGGGAACATCATCACCTGGACTGCATCGGACCTGTTGCCCGGCGAGGTGATTGAGCGCTCATACGTCGTTTCCGCCACGACCAGCGTCACGACTGGTCCTTATGGCGCTACGGCGACCAGCGGTTCGAC
>DAOTWI010000257.1:0-4570 GCA_034436075.1 Roseiflexus sp. | reverse complement strand
CCGTCCTGCTGCTGGCGATCGACAGCGGAACCGCGCGTGTGGCGCGCCTGCGCTTTCCGCAGGCGGCGGCGCGTATTCGCACCCTGGGCGAACTCGCCGGACGCGATCGCGATATTCCCGACCCCTTCAAGATGCAGATCGGTCCCTGGCTCGTCTATGCGCGGGAAATCGACCAGATGCTGCACCAGGCGCTCCCCCGCATTATGACGTTCCTTCCTGAACCATCAGCGCCCTCCGGAGAATCCAGAACTGAGAACCAGGAACCGACCCGCGCCACAACGCGCCTTCCCGAACCATCAGCGCCTCCGCCGCCGTCCGAAATCGTTTCGCCGTCAGTGGCGGAAGAACGGCGCGCTGCCGCCGAACGCACTGCCCAGATCCTCGACCTGATGGCGCGCATTCCTGGCATTGTCGAATGGAACGCTGCGCGTGAGCAGATAGAGATTGCCATTGCGGTTGCACAGAAGCATCCTGCTGGCGCACCTGATCAGATCACCGCATACTGCGCGCTCCTCCGCGCTGCACTCGCGCTGACGCCAACCATCCCGACCGCAGCCCATCTGGCGGCGCTGCGCGATGCCATTGCACGGCTCGAACAACCGGTTGGGGCAAGCGACATTGGCGCACTGTCGGCGCGTCTCGGCGCCTGGACATCGCTGAGTTAAACAACCTTTCCTTCACATTCGTTACTCCTTGCGTTATAATGCCAGGTAGTTCGTGAAACTCTTCCCAGAGATTCAGGTGATATGTTTCACCATGCCTCGATACAGCGAGAGTGTCTATGACCGTGCAATTCTGGCTCTTTGGTCGTCACCCGCCGTTCCTGTTGCGCTTTCTGCACCATCCGGCTTCTGCACAAGGTTGCGAGTCTTTACCATCTCCGATTTCGCACCGGCGAGATCCAGGGCGTGTTTGTTGACCGTACTACATATCAGATTCTTTGGAAGGAAGGAATATGGCAGCAGCACTGACGCTCTACCGCACAACAATCGGTAAAAAAGCGGTGATGGCGATCACCGGCTTCATTGGCTATGGGTTCGTTATTTTGCACATGATCGGCAACCTGAAGATTTTCGAGGGCGCGGAAGGCTTCAACGAGTATGCCCACTTTCTGCGCACCGTCGGGTATCCGATGATGCCGGAGCGCGGCATCCTCTGGGTCCTGCGCGTGGTTCTTCTGGCATCGGTGATCCTGCATGTCACTGCCGCCATTCAGTTGACGCGCCTTGACTGGGCGAGCCGCCCGAAGGGGTACCGCGAAACCCGCCGCAAACAGGCGACGTTCGCCTCACTTACCCTGCGTTGGGGCGGGCTGGCGATCTTCCTGTTCATCGTGTACCATCTGGCGCACTTTACCTTCGGGCTCGGCATTCCCAACTTCGGCGGTCACGAGACGGCATACCAGAACGTTGTGGCAGGGTTCTCCAACCCGATCAATGTTATCGTCTATATCGCCGCTGTCGGTGCACTGGGCACGCACCTGTACCACGGCGTCTGGAGCATGTTTCAGACCCTGGGGCTCAATGGTCCGCGCACCGATGGTCTCTGGCGCGGTCTGGCGGTTCTTTCGGGGATTCTCCTATTCCTCGGTTTTTCGACCGTGCCGGTTGCGGTTATTACTGGACTGGTGCGCTGATGTGCGCAACGTATGGATGCGCCGTTTCGGAGTCGAAGCACACTAGAAAAGAGACAAACCTATGACCACCACGGATACCAGGCCGACAACAACCCGGCCCGCGACGGAATACCTTGACCCCAAACTTCAATCGAAAATCCCGGAAGGTCCCATTGAGCGCAAATGGGAGCGGCACAAGTTCGAAATGAAACTGGTCAGCCCGACGAACCGCCGGCGCTATACGATCATCGTCGTCGGTTCGGGCCTGGCGGGCGCCTCGGCAGCGGCAACTCTGGGAGAAGCCGGGTACAACGTCAAGTGCTACACCTACCACGACAGCCCGCGCCGCGCGCACAGCATCGCCGCGCAGGGCGGCATCAACGCCGCCAAGAACTATCGCAACGACGGCGACAGCGTCTACCGCCTGTTCTACGATACGGTCAAAGGCGGCGATTTCCGTGCGCGAGAGGCGAATGTGCACCGCCTGGCGGAAGTCAGTATGGCGATCATCGATCAGTGCGTTGCACAGGGGGTGCCGTTCGCGCGCGAGTACTCCGGCTATCTGGACAATCGCTCGTTCGGCGGCGCGCAGGTGGCGCGCACCTTCTACGCCCGCGGGCAAACCGGGCAGCAGCTGCTGCTCGGCGCTTACCAGGCGCTCAGCCGCCAGATCGGGCTTGGGCAGGTCAAGATGTTCTCGCGCACCGAAATGCTCGACCTGGTCGTCGTCGATGGTCGGGCGCGCGGCATCGTCACGCGCGATATGGTCACCGGCAAGATCGAGTCCCACATGGCCGACGCGGTCGTGCTGGCAACCGGCGGGTACTCGAATGTCTTCTACCTCTCGACCAATGCCAAGGCGTGCAATACGACCGCCATCTGGCGTGCGCATCGGCGCGGCGCTTTCTTCGGCAATCCATGCTTTACTCAGATCCACCCGACCTGCATCCCGGTCAGTGGCGATCATCAGAGCAAACTGACGCTCATGTCAGAGTCGCTGCGCAATGACGGGCGCGTCTGGGTGCCGAAGACGCCTGGCGATAAGCGCCCGCCCAGTTCGATCCCCGAAGATGAGCGCGATTACTACCTGGAGCGCAAGTACCCCAGTTATGGCAACCTGGCGCCGCGCGACATTTCATCGCGCGCTGCCAAGCAGGTGTGCGACGAAGGGCGCGGCGTCGGTCCGGGCGGGCTTGGCGTCTACCTCGACTTCTCCGATGCGATCAAGCGCCTGGGGAAGAAGGTGATCGAAGAACGCTACGGCAACCTGTTCGAGATGTACGAGCGCATCACTGGCGAAAACCCATACGAGACGCCAATGCGCATTTACCCGGCGGTGCACTACACGATGGGCGGTCTGTGGGTCGATTACAACCTGATGAGCACCATTCCCGGTCTGTTCGTCATTGGCGAGGCGAACTTCTCGGACCACGGCGCCAACCGCCTGGGCGCGTCGGCATTGATGCAGGGTCTGGCGGATGGCTATTTCATTCTGCCGTATACCATCGCCGATTATCTGGCGTCAACCAAACTGCCGAAGGTCGATACGACCCACCTCGCCTTCCGTGAAACCGAGGCGGAAGTCGCCGACCGCATCAATCGCCTGCTCAATACCAACGGCACGCGCACCGTCGATATGTTCCACCGCGAACTTGGCAAGATTATGTGGGACTACTGCGGTATGGGGCGGAACGAAGCCGGTCTGAAGCACGCGCTCGAAGTTATCCCGGAACTCCGTGAGCGCTTCTGGCGCGAGGTGAAGGTGCCTGGCGAAGGCAACGACATCAATCAGGAACTGGAGAAAGCCGGGCGCGTCGCCGACTTCATGGAACTTGCCGAACTGATGTGCATCGATGCGCTCCATCGCGACGAATCGTGCGGCGGACACTTCCGTGAGGAGCATCAGACGGAAGATGGCGAAGCCGAACGTGACGATGAGAACTTCTCGTATGTGGCTGCCTGGGAGTTCACCGGCCTGGGAACAAAGCCGGTGCTGCACAAGGAGCCGCTGATTTTCGAGTATGTCAAGCCAGCCGTTCGCAGCTACAAGTAATCGTCTGGCGTAGCGCCGGGGAAGGCAGGTTGCGCGCCGCGACCGCCGCAGCATCTTCCCCGTGCGCCAGCGCCCTGGAATAGAGAGAACACGCTATGAACCTGACACTCCACGTCTGGCGACAGAAGAACCCGCAGTCGGAAGGTCGCTTTGTGACCTACCAGGCAAAGGATATCATCCCTGACATGTCGTTCCTGGAAATGCTCGACGTGGTCAACCAGGAACTTATTATGAAGGGCGAGGAGCCTATCGCATTCGAGCACGACTGTCGCGAGGGCATCTGCGGCTCGTGCGGTATTGTGATCAACGGGTACCCGCACGGCGGGCATCGGGGAACCACTGCGTGCCAGTTGCACATGCGCTTCTTCAAAGATGGCGATACGATCACGATCGAGCCGTGGCGGGCGCGCGCCTTCCCGGTGATGAAAGACCTGATCGTGGATCGCTCAGCGTTCGACCGCATCATTCAGGCGGGCGGCTTCATTTCGGCGAATACCGGCGTCGCGCAGGATGCCAATGCCATTCTGGTGCCAAAGCAAAACGCTGATGCTGCAATGGACGCGGCAGCGTGCATCGGTTGCGGCGCATGCGTGGCCGCCTGCCCGAATGCTTCGGCGATGCTCTTCACTGCCGCCAAGATTGCCCATCTCGGTCTGCTGCCGCAGGGCCAGCCCGAACGCCACACCCGCGTGGTGCGCATGGTCGAACAGATGGACAAAGAGGGCTTCGGCGGATGCACGAACATCGGCGAGTGCGCCGCTGCCTGCCCGAAAGTGATCCCGCTCGATGTGATCGCCCGGATGAACCGCGACCTGCTCGTGGCGAAAATTAAGGGCGTGAATTAGGGGTTTGTTTGAAGGTGACCGTCACCGCCGCCCGCCGCTGCGTCGTTGCCCCCGCAC
>DAOTWI010000256.1:0-13352 GCA_034436075.1 Roseiflexus sp. | reverse complement strand
GGCTCATGCCTGCCCCCGCCGCACTGCCCATAGCGGCGTTATCGCCACACTCCGCTACCGCGACTCCGGCTTGCCCGACATGATCATCGACAGGAAGAACGCAGCGGCAACGACAAACACAACGATAAAGAAGCCAACTACCATTGGCGTCATAGCCAGCCTCCTTTCACGAGAGATGTGCCAGGAAATGCGTTTTTAGACATGCATTATCCGTTCATTTCTCACTTTTCCAGTATAGCACGCTCCGAGATGAATTGCAAGGTTGATCATATCAGATATGCCCGATCTCGCGTTTTTCTAACAGATATCTAACATTTTTCTGGCAAAAGTATTGCGTACATTACCAGGGAGACATTTTTTCAATAATAATAAATATGCGCTGTAGCAGCGGAGCATTGCTCCGCCGCTACAGCGCACGTCATTACTCTCCAACCCGCAGCACAATCTTCGCCGCGCGAGTTGTTCCTGCAAGCAACTCCTCGAACGCCGCAGGTCCCACCGCCAGTGGCCGCTCTTCAAGCCAGTCGCCGTCGAGGGGGACCTTTCCCGCAGCCAGCAGGTCGAGCGCGCGTGCAAAGTCGGCGTCGCTGTAGGTGAAACTGCCGATGACCGTGATCTCCTGGCGCACAATGTAATTGGCGCCAACCATCGACTCTTCGTCGTGTAATCCAATGAAGACGACGCGCCCGCCAGGGATGACGGCGCGCACCGCCTGATCACGGGTGACGGTGAGCCCTACGGCGTCGATGACGGCGTCGGCGCCGCCTGGCGCGAATGCCTGCACTGCTGCGAGTACATTGTTGCGCGCATTGACGGTCGCAGCGGCGCCCCACGCGCGTGCAACCGCCAATCGTCGTTCAGAAACATCACTCACCAGAATCTGTTCGACGCCGGCAGCCCGCGCCGCCACCAGACAGAGCAATCCAATCGGTCCGGCGCCGAGGATGGCGAGGCGTTGCGGCGCCCCGGCATGCGCCACGGCGCGCACACCACACGCCAGCGGCTCGGTGAGCGACCCCAGGGTGAGCGACATGTGATCCGGCAGCGGGACGCAGAGGTGCGCGGGGACTGCCACATATCCGGCGAATGCGCCTGGACGATGCGCGCTGATCAATTGCCGGTTGCGGCACAGGTTGCTTTTCCCTGCCCGGCAGAGATCGCACGCGCCGCACGTCAGCAACGGGTTGAACGTCACCCGCACGCCTGCCCGCGCCGGTGAACCATCGCTCAGGGGCGCATCGCAGTCGAAGGCGATGCGCCCTGCCGCCTCGTGCCCCATGATCAGCGGCGGCTTGCGCAGGCTATTTTCTCCCAGATATCCACTCAGTTCCGACCCGCAGATTCCAACCGTTGCAACTTCGACCAGCACTTCGCCCGGTCCTGGCGTCGGCACGGGTTCGCGCCGCAATTCCATCTTGCGCGGTCCTAACCAGACCAGCGCGTCCATTGTGTGGGTGTGCATGCTTTCCATCTACCCCATTTGCATTTGCTTGAACCACAGAGACACAGAGAGCGCAAAGCGCCCTCATAGGCCTTCACTGCGCGTCGCGCGCTGCCTGACTCTGCCGCCGCCCTTTGAAGTCGCAGTGACGGGTGTTAGGGGTGTGGAGAGCAGACCGCAGAGTCGTCCTCGTTCCCGCCTGCACCCTTTTTGCCCGCTGGAGGCGTTGCCCCATCGGTGGAGCCGTTGCATTGCAACGGCTCCACATTCAACACCTCGCGCCTCACACCTCGTGACTCACGCCTTCAGATATACTCCAGCTGACTCACCCGCCGGCGCCATTCGGTCTTGATCTCCACCTGCGTGCCATTACTCGCCTGGAAATCCATGAGCAGGCGGTTGAAGACGTTTGGTTGGTCAAGAAAGGGGAAATGATTCGAACGCGGCAATTTGATGACCTGTTGCATCGAGGCGTGGTCATCCTGCAGGAAACGCGCCTGATCGCACGAAACAATCGCGTCCTTCTCGCCGAAGACTGCGAGCAGCGGCGTCTCCAGGCGTTCAAGGTCCTCGCGTAGATCGGTCTCGATAACCGATGCAATGACGCGCTGAACGACTGTTTCGGAGAGGCTATCGGTATCTTCGATAATTTCATTCAGAATCTGCGGATAATCAACATTGAGCTGCCGCATCAGGCGCGTCCAGACATTGCTGGGAGCGGCGCGCCCGAAGAGGCGCGACAGCGCGCCAGGTCGAACATGGTTCTGGATCTGCGATCCCTGGATTGGAGCGCTGACAATCATGAGGCGCGAAACCCGTTCGGGATGCTGGCTCGCGGCACGGAGCGCGACCATGCCGCCCAACCCGTGCCCGACAATGCTGGCTCTGGCGATGCCGAGCTGGTTCATAAAGTAGATGACCAGATCGACGTACTCCGCAATCGAGAATGCGCCATCGCGCCGATCCGACTCGCCAAACCCCCAGAAATCGATGGCGAAGGTGCGATACCGTTCAGAGGCGTGTTCCATCGTGGGCAACCAGTAGCGCCACGACCCAAGCCAGCTATGCAGAAAGATCACCGGTGCGCCGCGGCGTCCGACCACCTCATAGTGCACCAGTCGATTGTCGATATGAATCGCGCTCATGACCGACTCTGCTGTGGCGCTGCCGGTTCCGGCTCCGGCACGGGTTGGGTCAGCGGGATAATGAAACTGAACGTGCTCCCCTTGCCCGGTTCACTTTCGACCCACATCTGCCCGCCGTGCATTTCGACATACGACTTGGCGATTGACAATCCGAGACCGGTGCCGCCGGCTTCATCACGAAGCGGATTGTCGGCGCGGTAGAAGCGGCGGAAGAGGTGCTGCTGCTGTTCGGGCGAGATGCCCACGCCATTGTCGATGACATCGACCTGAAGCAACCCGGCGGGGTTCAGCCCGGCGCGCAGTTTGACCGACCCTTCGGGATAGGTGTACTTTACCGCATTCGATGCCAGGTTCAGCACAACCTGGGTCAGGCGCGTCTCATCAGCCATGACCGGCGGCGTGTGTTCGGCGACCTCGATGCTGAACGCCAGACGCTTGCGCTCGATCTCGGCGCGCAGCGTCTTGTTAACTTCCTCAAAGATAGCGCCGATGGAGACATTCTTGAAGTGCAACCGAACCTTGTCATCGTCAATCCGTCCGATCTCCAGAATATCGTTGATCAGGCTCATGAGCCGATTCGCGTTATTCTTCACCACGTCCAGGAACGACTTCTGCCCTTCGTTGAGCGGTCCGCTGGCGCCAAGCATCAGCAAGTCCACATACCCTTTGATCGACGTCAGCGGTGTGCGCAGTTCGTGTGAAACATTGGAGATAAACTCGCGCTTGGTGCGATCAGCTTCGACTTCGCGGGTAATGTCGTGCAGCACGACCACGCTGCCGTATATGGCGTTTCGCGGTCCGACCCAGGGTGCAAAATTGAGGACAATCGACTGGTCTGGTTGGGGAAGGGCCAACACCCGGTTATGATTCTTCTGCGCTTCGGCAAGCGCCTGCAACCCCTGGCGCAGCCCCTCATAAATGCGCCGGGAGCGTTCCGCCAACCCATCGTCCTCGCAGTACTCAGCAATCCGCGCCAGCGGCTGGTTGGCCACGAACGTCGCCGGAATGCGAAGAATCTGCTCGGCAGCGGCGTTATACAGCACGATATGCTGCTGATCATCAACGACGATGACACCTTCGCCCAGGCTTTGCAGAATCGCCTGGTTCTTACTATTTTCCTCGCGCTGCTGCGACCACAACTCGCCGCGTTCGGCAGCAATTTCATTGATAATGGTATAGAGCGTCGCGTTGTGGATTACAATCGCAATTTCGTTCGCAATGGTTGCCAGCAGTTGCACCTGATCCTGGTTGAAAAAATCGACTTCCGGGCTGGTCAGGATCAGGACGCCGAGCGGCCCGTCCTGGGTCATCAGCGGCGCAGCGATCACCGAACGCACTTCTTCGGCGCGTCCTTCTTCGTACAACCAGCGCGCATCATCGCGCACATCTGCGATGCAGACCGCCTCCTGGTGGTACATCACCCATCCTGAGAGGCCCACCCCTCGCTCGAACGTGATCGGGAAATTCTTTGATTCAACCGAACCGTCGGCATTGAGCACCGCGCGACAGACAAGGCGTCCACTCTGAAGGTCGTGCAGCATGATCGATCCGCGCCGCGCGCCAACCGCTCTCGACGCCAGTTCCAGCGCACGGTTCAGCGTTGTTTGCAGATCGAGGCTGGCAGTCAGTTCCAGCGTAATCGCGTGCACCGCCTGCAACCGATCGCGCTCAGCGGTCAGTCGGGCGTATGCGTCCTGCAATTCTGCGGTGCGTTCACTGACCAGTTGTTCGAGTTCGGTATTGAAACGGCGCACCTCGGCAAACAGGCGTGCATTGCGGATCGCCTGCGCCGCCTGGCTTGCCAGCGCGAATGCGAGTTGGGCATCCTCGTCATCATACGCGCCGACGGTCGCGCTATCGACGTTGAGGATGCCGATTACCTCATCGCCCAGCATGAGCGGCGCGCCAATCCAGCCGCGAATATGTTCTGTGCCTTCATCGACGGTGGAGGGCGGCGCTTCGCGGGCATCGACCAGGACGTGCGGACGGCGGGTGTACACCACCCGCGCCAGGGATGGGTCATCATCAACGTGCATCTGGAGATGCTCGACCCGATCCCTGATCGACTCATCGAAGCCGCGCGCCGCCACGATGCGCAGCATGTCGCCTTCGCGCAGCATGAGTGATGCGGTGTCGTAGGGCACAATCCGCGCCAGCTGATCGAGGATCATCCCAAAGATATCATCGAGCGCCAGCACGCCGGTCATCATTTGCGCAACTTCGCGCAGCGTATCCGCCACACGGCGGCGCGCCTGCTCGCTCTGGAACAGACGGACATTACTCAGCGCGATGGCAGCCTGATTGGCGACCGTCATCAGGAAGCGCTGCGCGTCCTCATCGAACCGGCCCGGCTCATAACTCTGGACATTGAGGACGCCAAAGACTTCATCGCCCTGAATGATCGGCGCGCCTAACCAGGAGCAGATCGGCGGCTCGTCGGGTTCGCACGGGCTCAGCGCAACCGCTTCGACCTCCTGCTGCGTTCGCAGCAGCAGCGGTCGCCGTTCAAGAATCACGGTTGGCGTCAACCCGCCTGCCAGATCGTCGAGGACGATGACCTCGGTTTCTCTGTCGGGTGCGCGGCGGCCATCTTCGTAGACCAGCGGGAACGTTAGGCGGCGTGTTTTGGCGTCATACAGCGCAATGAACGATTGCGACGTATCGAGCACCTCACTCATGCCGCGGTGGAGCGCCTCCAGAATCTCCCCAGTGCTGAGCGAGACATTAATCGCCTGGCTGATATGGTTCAACGCTGTCAGCTCGGCAATCCGCCGCTCGCGTTCAGCGAACAAGCGGGCATTCTCGAGCGCAATCGCCGCCTGATCGGCAATGCCCGCCATCAACGCCACCTCATCGGCGCTGAAGGCGCGTTGCGCCACGGTCATGACGCTCAACACGCCGATCGTCTGTTCGCGGTAGGCGACGGGAACACCCATGAACGAGGTGTACTGATGCTCACGGTTAAACTGCGGATAAAGCGAGGTGCCGTCTTCCTCGACATTCGCCACCACCAGCGGTTGCCCGCTCGCTGCGACGCGCCCCGTCAGCCCTCTCCCGATGGGTACGCGCAACACCCGCGCCATGTCGGGCGCAATGCCTTGCATAGCGGCCGGGGTAAGAAACCCATCAGCGTCAATCTTCCAGAGCGCTACCGTATCGACCTGCAACTGCCCGGCGACGATCGCCATGAGCGATTGGAGCACATCGTCCGGCTTGAGCGAGGAACTGAGCACCTGGGACGCGCGCAACAACGCCGACAATTCGCCGACTTTGCGCTGCAATGCTGTTGCGCTATCGCGCGCTTCGGTGAACAGGCGAATGTTCTGCACCCCGAGCGCCACCTGCACGGCCACCGTGTTCAGAAATGCCAGTTCGCGATCGCCATACGCGCGCGGCGTATCGCTTTGCAGCACAATCACGCCAACGACCTCGTGCTCGCCCACCACCAGCGGCACGCCGACACACGACGCAGCCGCATCGTCGGCGCCGGTGAGATGCGCGATGTCCAGGCAAGGCTCAAACATCCCGTGACGCTCATTGTCCAGACGTACCGGTTGGCGGGTGTCGACCACGCGGCGGATCAGCCCGTCAGTCGATGGCGGGCGATCAGCGCGCCGATAGACGCGCGTCTCGCCCGCAACGGCAAAGATCTGTCCAATGGCATCCCGTTCCCCCTCGTAGACGCACGCTGCAAACGCTTTCATAGAGAGGAAGCCAGCCAGCGCCTCGTACACGCCGGCAAACATCCGCTCGATGTCGAACGTCGAACTGGTAATGTGACCGATGTGGTTGATAAGGTTCAGTTCATTGATGCGCTGACCGCGTTCCGCAAACAGTTGCGCGTTCGACAGCGCAACCGCAAGTTGGTTGGCGACGGTCGACAACCACTGCACAGCGCGGGCGCTGAAGGCGCGCGGCTCAAAACTCTGCACCGAGAGCACCCCGATCGTCTGGTTTTGCCGCATCAGCGGAATGCCAACCCACGAACGGATCGGTTCTCCCAGGTTGACCGGCGTGACCGGCAGACGCTCCTGCTCTTCCAGATAATCTTCGATATAGAGCATCTTGCCCTGGTCGATCACCCAGCCGCTCAATCCGCTGCGCGCAATCGTGCGCTTGTGTAAATGAGGCGCCGTAACGCCTTCACGCTTGAACATCTCGAAGCAGAGTTCGTCGCGGAGCGGATTGTACGATGCCACGAAGCAGAACGACGGCACGCCGACGTGGGCGACGATCTCCTCGTAGATCCGTTCGAGCAGTCCGTCGAGATCGAGCGAGGAAACCATCGCTGCGCTGGCGCGGTAGAGCGACGCCATCTGATCCGCCTGGGATCGCGCTTCGCGCAGCAGCGTGGCATTTTCGATAGCAATCGCCGCCTGATCGGCAAAAATCTCGAGGGTTTCGACCGAGCGGGGAGTGGGGAGTTGACGGTCATACGGTTCATCCACCACCATGATCCCGACCAGACGCGACTTGCTCCGGTAGAGCGGCACGATCAGGACGTCATCGATCTGCCACTCATCCGGTGTGCGCGCTCCTTCGGTTTCCAGGGGCGAGAGCAGTCGCAGGTCGGCGCCATTGATGATCTCTCGCACGCGCTGACCTGGCACAAAGAAGCTTCGACCAATGCGATACTGCGGATCGAGCAGGTGTTCGAGCAGCGATACCGGCAGATGGCGACGGCGCAGGCGTTCGATGTCAGCCAGCGGCAATCCTGCAGCGGCGACGAGCGACGCCCCCCCGCTGTCGTCGGTATCGATCAGATAGAAGGCAACCGAGCGGAAGCGGGCGGTCTCGGCGACGCTAAAGGCGATCTGTTCGAGCACATCGTCGAGCGAGCGGTCGGCGCGCATTTCCTGCCCAATGCGCAGCACTTCATTGAGGGTCGTCGCTCGTTGCGCCAGCAAGTCGCGCTGGCGGCGCTGTTCGTGGTATCGTTCTTCGTTGCCGATAGCCAGCGCAATCTGATCGGCGACCGCGCGGATAAAATCGAGCGCATCGCGATTGAAGGCGCGCGGTCGTGAACTGTGCAGATTGATGACGCCGATCACCTGCTCCTCATAATAGATCGGCGCTGCCAGCGTGGAGACCGGCAGCGGTCCAACCGCTGCCGGTCGATCATCGCCCGTCACCCTTTCAACAATGCGCGCCTCACCGCGCGCAACGACACTCGCAGCAATCGTGCGTCCATCGTTCAGCGCCATATTGATCAACTGAGCGTCGTCCTCGGGCGCATACCCTTCAGCGACGATCAGGCGCACCGGTCCATTCTCGCCGACCGACCGCAGCGCCACATAGGTCTGCGGTGACACCGTGACGCCGAGCGCATCAGATGGCTCCATCTTGAATGCTTCACGCTCCACGGTATAGCCGCGCAGCGCAACATACCCGTGGGTTGCGCGCGTGGCGCGCAGCGCCTCTTTCAGCGCAAAATCGAGAATGTTGTGCAGATAGAGCGTTGACGTCAGTTCGCGACTGATCCGTTGCAATGATCGCAATTGCAACAGGCGACTCTGGAGATGCTCATCGTCCTCGGCATAGCGCTGGGCGCTGGCGACCGCCTGCGCCGCCTGCGCTGCAAGGATGGCAATCAGCCGTTCATCGTGTTCGCTGAGCCGTCCCGGTTGAACATCCATCAGTTCAAGGACGCCAACCACCTGATTCCCAACCTGCAACGGCGTGGCCATGTACGCGCCGATTGGATGGCCATCAGCAAACGCGACGACCGCTGGCGGGATGGGAGCATAGCGAATATCAGAAAGGCGGATAGTCCGCCGATGGCGGGCAACCCATTCATTCAGGGGCTGATAATCATTCGATGCGGCATGCGCTGGCGATTCCAATGGAGCGCCGAGAGACGCGGCTGGCTCGAGCAGTCCGGTTTCGGGATTGAATACGCTGAGAAGAACCGTTGTACAGGGAATGAGTTGTTGCGTCCATCGGACGACCACGAGCGGAAGTTCATCGGGTGCAAGCCCGGACCCAAGATGCGCGCTCAGTGCGCGGAGCGTATCGATTTCGCTGGCGTACTGGTGTTCGCGTGAGCCGTCCGTCGTCTCAGTCATTGGCGTTGGTGCGGCATCACGGTGCAACAGCGCGATCAGCAGTTCGATCTGATGGCGCAATGTTGTGAGAAAGCCAGGGGCGAGTTGTTCGTGGTGAGCAGCCGGTATGCCGAGCCACACCATACCCGCATGGGCGTCACGATAGTAGAGCGGCAGTTCAATCGTCTGGTCTGGAACCGGAATGGCCCGTTCGATCAGGCGTTGACGCCACTCTGGGCTGACGCCCCAACCGGCGCTTTTCGTTCCGCCGCCGGTTTGTACAGCAATCACGCCCCAGGGGCAGGGCAGATACTCGTGCGCCAGTTCAGCGATGCGCTGAACCATGGACTGCGCATCGCCACCAGCAGACCGGCCATATTCCGCCAGCCCGGTGAGAATCTCCCATGCGCGAACGTGCGGTGACGTAACAGTTGTGGCGTCCATTGATGGGGACCTATCGCAACACCGGCGGCAGCATGTCGCCCGCCCGCCGCATCTCCTATGCTCGTCCGATGCTCATATGGCTTTTGCGTCCCTGTTCGCGCGCCTCGGCGACGGCGCGCTGCCGAACTTCTTCGACGCTTTCGCTCAGTTCGCGAATATCGTAGAACGGACCGTCATCACTGGTCAGGATGCCAATCGAGAGCGACATCAACGGCAACTGCCGCACACTGCCATCCTCTCCCTGGATCGTAATATACCCGTTGCGACGATCCTTATAATCGTAGTGCAACCCAATATCTGCATCGAACCGGTCGCACAGACGCTGACCGATTGCCCGCAGCGCATCGGGCGTTGATGTAATAATGAACGACGGACCGACGATCATCTGTCCGGCGAAGTCTTCGGGGCGCCCCAGGTCGTTGATCGCCTCACTGATCAAAAGCGCCGTGAACTTCAGCACCTCTTCGCCAACCATGGCGCCATAGGACTGCGTAAAAGCGTCGAAGCCGTTGATATGCACCAGCGCCAGCGCCCAGCCGCTGCTCGCCAGCAATGCGCGGTACTGCTCATTGATCAACTCGGCGGTTGGCAGATTGGTGACCGGATGGGTCAGATTCTTCTGCCGTGCGCGATCAAGGGCGCCCTTGACAATCGTATGTACTTCTTCGATATCGAAGGGCTTGACGATGTAGTACTCCGCCTGAACCTCGCCGAGCCCTTTGAGGCGATCCTGTTTCTCGCCGCGCGCCGTCAGGAAAATGATCGGGATATGGCGTGTTCGCGCGCTCTGGCGCAGCGCCTTCCCAATCTCATACCCTTCCATATCGGGCAGGTTGACATCGAGCAGCGCCAGGTTGGGGGGGGTCTTCCGGCAGATTTCGAGCGCCGTCTGACCGCGCAGCGCAGTCATGACTTCATACCCCTGCGATGTAAAATAGATTTTGAGCAGGCTGGAAATGTCGGGGGCGTCTTCGACGACCAGAATCTTCTCTTTACTCACGGAACGGCCTCCTAGCGGCGCGCATGAACGGATTGCGCAAGCGACATCGATACCAGTATTGGGCCATGCGGCTCACCGTCGCCATCGTGAACGGCGGGATCGTACCGATGGGGCCAGCGATACACCGTGCGGCGCGGCTCGCCGTTCTCGTCGGCATCGCTCTCGTCGTCGCCCGCCAGATGCACGACATTGTGCCCGATGGCAGTGTCTGGCGCTGAGTAGAGCAGCACAGTATTTGATTCTATCATACGCGCCGGGTACACGACAAAACCGCTTCCGATCTTGACATTGTGCCCGACGGCAGACCCCAGCACTGGCAAGCCAACCTCGACCAGTTCCGGTTTTTCGGCGTTCTTCCAGCGATGGAAGGTGCGGATAGGGCGATTCAGCAGGTGGAAATCAGTAAAAATGTTGCCTGCGCCGATGAAGGTATTTCGTCCCACCACGCACAACTGCAAACAACTCAGTTGGGCGACCATTGAGTTGTCCATCAGCGTCGTCATGAACAGCCCAGCGTTGAACGGCAGGTAACAGCGATCGCTTACCACACTCAGCATGACCTGCGATCCCTGCATAATATTGACATTGTCGCCAATCAGGCTATTCGTGATGACGACGCCAGCGCCGATATAGACATTGTTGCCGATGACGGTCGGACCGTGGATCACCGCCGTCGGATCGATCGAGCAGTTTTTCCCGACCTTCACCAGGCGCGAGCACGACAGGAAGTGATTGCGCCAGGGCGGGGCGAACGGGTTGAGCCGTTCCGCCAGCGTGGTTAATGATACCGCAATTTTTTCTTTCCAGCTTTCTTCGACCAGTTGCTCGTGGATTCGCCCCCACGAGAAGACGCCGAACGGCGAGTTTGCCAGAAACAGGTGCACCCAGTTTTCAATTGACAGAAACGCGCGCATGGGCACCTGAAACACCAGGTCGCCGTGGCGCGCCATGTAACTGGGGATGTGGTAGTACCCCATTTCGCGCGGCAGCGTATCAATCACCAGCGGTTCCGGATCGGCGTCAGGACCGCGCGGGTAATAGAACAGGTCGGCGACATACACGCCGTGGCGTTCATCGAGGCGAATGCCTTCTTGCAGGTTCAGCGCGTGCGTGACGATCGCCGCATCGTCGCGTGCAAAGGCGATGCGACAGGCGCGACCGGTCTTGCGCGCCTCGCGGATGAAGGCCTCGATCAAATGCTCGTTGAAGAACAGGTTGTCGCGATGGACGAGCAATTCTTCATTGAACGCCAGCGCCTCTTCGAGCGAGTCGACTTCCAGTGCGCCGCGGCAGTAGGGCGCAAGCAGGTCGCGTTGCAACAACCAGAGCGGTTTGTTCAGCACGCGCAGATCGCGCGCCGGCTCGCCGAACGGGGGAATGAGCGTGCGCTCACGGATGATAATGCGTTTCATAGATGGAACTCCCCGCAACGATAGCCGGAATTGAAGGGGAGGATGAACCTCCTTCCAGGCTCTGCTCTGTACTATACAGAATAGGGAAGCAACCCTTCAAGGGCATGAGATTACAGTCGAATTACGCGCCGGGAGATCGATGAAACGCGCTGAGGACGACGTTCAACGGATGTTGACCCTGAAAACGCGAAAACACACGCGACGAGCAGTCCAACGAGCGGCGCCGGACTATCGAACGTGCGTTCACACAGGACGTTCGGAGCGTGCCCGTCCCGTCGTTCGTGCGCAAGACGTTTGCACCTCCAAACAGCAAAAATTGCGACCGTTAATCAACCGGGTCTTTATCAATAGCGAAGATGCAGCGGTCGCACCCCATGCCCTGGCACTCGGTCTGCTCGATACGGAACGAATGACCGCCAGTGACCCAGGTCAACGCTTCTTCGAGAATGCCCTGCGCCAGATGCCCGACGGGGCGATCTGATTTGCGCCCCCAACAGATCGGGCATTTGTCGATAATGTAGAGGAACTGACCCTTACGCTCCTCGACGTGCGATGGTTGATCGCTGAATCGGTCAAACGTTTGCGCTGTCGCATTGAGGACGATTTTCATCTTCATCGTCATCGGCATGAGTTTCAGCGCGAGGTCAGCCATGCCAAGGAGCGGACCGAATTCTTTCAGCCCCAGGTTGAACGCATAGCGTCCGGCGCGCAGTTCCATGCCGCGAGCGCCGCGCGGTCCGTACATCGTCTCCGTGGCTTTGGAGATTGCCGACAAATCCGAGAACGGAAATTCTCGCTTGAGGTTGTTTGGCGGGTAGTTATTGACCAGATGCCGGGTTCCGGCCAGGTTCAACAGCGCGTTGACGCCATTTCGCCCCATGACGTCCTCGAGGCTGATTAGATACAGGCGGCCGATCAGGTTCGGATAGTATCGCACCTCAAGCTCATCGGCGCTGCCACGCTCATCAGGCATTGCCCGGCTCCTTACGGGTCTCAGGAGTAAACGATTGGTTAGAACGCGCCATCAATCGATGGCTTGCATCATTGTACACGAAGGGATCGGGATCGTCAACAGCGTTCACGGGGTTTCTTCGTATGAGAATACGTCGTATGATTGCGGTCCGTAGATAACAGGAGGCCGTAAGAGTGCGGGCGGGAAGACGGAGCATGGCGCGAGGCGCGGGGTAAGAGGCGCGAGGATGAGCAGGTTGAAGGTGCGAAGGTGTGAAGGTGAAAGGTGCGAAGGTGAAAGGTGCGAAGGTGAAAGGTGCGAGGGTGTGAAGGTGCGAGGGTGCGAAGGTGGCGCGTTGAATGTTGAACGTTGAACGTTCAAAGGTGCGAAGGTGTGAAGGTGGAAGGTGGAAGGTGGAAGGTGCGAGGGTGCGAGGGTGCGAGGGTGCGAGGGTGCGAAGGTGCGAGGGTGCGAAGGTGCGAGGGTGCGAGGGTGCGAGGGTGCGAAGGTGCGAGGGTGGAAGGTGGCATTGCCCCTTCGTGCCTTTCGTGATCTTGGTGGAGAGCAGGAGTGCCAGGGGAGGGGCAGGCGCAGGCGGCAGGTGCGAAGGTGGAAGGCGCGAAGGTGTGTCACCACTGCCTGCTTCCCACTGCCTATTGCCCGCTGCCCATTGCCTGCTCCCTACTCCCTGAACCTGTTCCTGGCTCCTGGCTCCTGGTTCCTGGTTCTTGGTTCTTGGTTCTTGGTTCTCCGTTCTTGGTTCTTGGTTCTCCGTTCTCAGGCTATAATCCGTCAGCACGAAAAACGTCTCGTCGGTCAAAGAGGCAATGACCCGTCATGCGAATCGTGATGCTCGCCCCATTTGGCATCCGCCCCAAGGGGACGCTGGCGGCGCGCATGTTGCCGCTGGCGCG
>DAOTWI010000255.1:0-7984 GCA_034436075.1 Roseiflexus sp. | reverse complement strand
CTCCGGTCTGCGCCGGCGCGACTTCGAGCTTGGCGCGTTCGCGTGGGTCGGCGAGGCGGATCCGGGCGGCCGCACGCTCTATGCCTGCGACCAGATTCCGTTGCCGGGGAACAACTGGAACGGTCAGAACTACATGGGCTGGTGCAACGAGACCGCCAGCAAGGCGATCACGGCAGCCAACAATACGCTGAACCGCGAGGAGCGCATCAAGAACTACAAGGCGTTCCAGGTCGAGTTCACCAAGGATATGGTCAGCCTGCCGCTGTTCCAGCGCCTGGAAGCGTATGGCTGGAACAAGGCGCTGACCGGCTTGAAGCCCGACCCGACCGAGTACATTACGGCGAACTCCTATGAGTGGGGACGCAGCGACAATGGCGATACGATCATCCTGGGCTTCACGCAGGAGCCAGCCTCGATGTTCTCGCTGGTCGAGAGCGCAGCGGTGCAGCGCCAGGCGGCGCAACTCGTCGAGGGCGTGCTGACGACCCAGTACAGCTACGACTTCCAGCCGGTGCTGCAGGATGGTCTCGCAACGATCGAGAGCGGCAAGGCGAAGAATGAGGTCGTCGAGGTCAAAGCGGGCGACAAGGTCTGGGATGTCACCGGCGCCGCCGTTGAACTCAAGCCGGGTGTTGAAGTCATCAACTCCGACGGCGAGACGGTCAAGTATGAAGCCGGCACGGTGAAGATGAACCAGCTCACCGTCACCTACGACCTGATCAAGGGCATTAAGTGGTCAGACGGCGAGCCGCTGAAGAAGGCGGACCTGGAACTGAGCGTGAAGATCGCCTGCGATCCGGAGTCGGGCGCGGTCAGCCTCACCTTCTGCGAGTCGCACGATAACCTTAACGGCGTGACCTTCAACAGCGACACCAGCTACACGATTAAGTTCCTGCCCGGCGTGCAGTGGCCCGTCTACTTCACTGCCCCCTACGGCGGCTACCCATCGCACCGCACCCTTTCGGATGGGCGGAAACTGGCGGATGTGCCAGCCAAGGAGTGGGCGACCCTGCCAGAGATCGCTGAACTGCCGCTGGGGTATGGTCCCTACATCTTGAAGGAGTGGAACAAGGGCCAGAACATGAAGTTCGAGGCGAACCCGAACTTCGTCCTTGGCGCACCGAAGGTCAAGAACGTCATCATCCAGTTCTACGCCGACACCAACGCGGCTGTGGCGGCGTTGCTGACCGGTGATGTCGATATCCTGGAGAAGGCGACGCTCGGCGCCGGTCCGGAGGTGGAGACGGTGCTCAAGGCGGCGGCGGAGGGCAAGATCGAAGCCAAGACCGACGCCAGCCCGACCTGGGAGCACATGGATATGAACCTGTTCATCCGGTAATCGGTCTGGCGAGGGAATGCGCGTGCGGGGACCAACCCTGCACGCGCATTTCGTATATAATTAAACCTATACGCTTGCGACATTCGGGAACGAGAGCATGACGGCATATCTTGTTCGACGTCTGATCCAGATGGTAATCGTCACCATTCTTTCGGCGATGCTCGGCTATTCATTGTTGTACCTGGCGCCGGGCGGACCGCTATTGTTTTTGCAGCAGATGCAGAATACCGGGCAGCAACGGGTGACGGAAGAAGATATTGCGCGCCTGAAAGCGCGGTATGAACTTGATCTCTATTTGCCCATCCGCTTTACCCGCTGGTTGGTTGGCTTTCCCGCCGGTCCGATCCAGATTGGCGACGTGAACCTGATCTCGCCCGATACGGTCGTGGGGTGCGCTATCCCCGGTCAGGTGCGCCTGCGCTACCCCGATGGCACCGTCGAGATCCGGGAAGAAGGGTGCGTGCGCGATGTCACGCTGGCGGATCTGGCGAACCGCCGCACCAGCCGCGGCATTCTGTTTGGCGACTTCGGGTTGTCGCAGCAGATCGCGCGTGACCGACCGATCAGCGACCTGCTGATGACGCGCCTGCCCTACACGATCCAGTTGATGGGCGTCTCAACATTGCTGGCTATTCTGATCGGCGTGCCGATCGGCATCTATTCGGCGGTGCGCCAGTATTCGCGCTTCGATTATGCGATGACTGGCATTACCTTCGTTGGCTCGTCGCTGCCGACCCTCTTTATGGGGGTGATGGCGATTCTGATCTTCTCGGTGCTGGCAAAGGACGCTGGTTTGCCGTATTTGCCGTCAGGAGGCGCACAGGGCATCCGCAATTATGACATTCCCTGGATCGGCACGGTGCAGGCCGGTTCAACGCTCGACCGCACGCTGCGCTTTATTATGCCGTGCGCGGTGTTGACCTTCTTCAATATCGCTGCCTGGAGCCGCTTCATCCGCTCCAGTATGCTCGAAGTGCTGCGGCAGGATTATGTGCGCACGGCGCGCGCCAAGGGCGTGCGCGAGCGCGCGGTGATTACCAAGCACGCGCTCCGCAATGCGCTGATCCCGTTCGTGACGCTGCTCGCGGGCGTGTTGCCGACGCTGGTGGCAGGCGCAGCGATCACTGAATCGGTGTTCAACTGGCCCGGCATGGGGCGATTGCTGGTCGATGCGCTGGGACGCAGCGATTATACGGTGGCGATGGCGATCCTGTTCATCAGTACCGTTCTGGTTCTGATCGGATACCTCATCTCCGACATTCTGTACACGATTGTCGATCCGCGCATCCGGCTCGCGTGAGGAGCGTACCATATGGCAACCACCACATCGACACCAGCCGCGCCTGGCGCCATTGAGCGATTACAACCGCGCTCCGAAGGGCAGTGGGCGGTGGTCTTTCGCCGGTTTCGCCGCCACCGCCTGGCAATGGCGAGCCTTGCCATTCTGATTATCATCTTCACTGCGTCGATCCTGGCGCCCTGGATTGCGCCCTTCCCGCGCGACGACATCGGGCTGAACCGTACCCGCCTGCCGCCGATGAGCGCCGACCCGGTGACCGGGCAACTCCACATCCTCGGCACCGACCACCTGGGACGCGACTTTTTCACCCGCGTGATTTATGCCGCGCGCGTGTCGCTCATGGTGGCGGTTTCGGTGACGACGCTCGTGGCGATTATCGGCACCACCCTGGGCTTGATCGCAGGATTCTTCGGCGGATGGGTCGATAATACGATCAGCCGCGTGATGGAGTTCGTGGCAACGATTCCCGACCTGCCGATCCTGCTGATCCTCAGCGCCATCATGATCCAGAATGCCGACCTGATCGTGCTGCCATCCTGGATCATCGGTCCGGTCGCGTGGATTATGGCGGTGCCGAACCGCGAGGCGACACAGGTGGCGCTGCTCATCCTGGTGCTCGCGTCGCTCGGCTGGGTCGGCGTGGCGCGCCTTATGCGCGGCATGGTGCTCCAGGTGCGCGAAATGCAGTATATCGAGTCGGCGCGCGCGCTTGGCGGTTCGAATGCCTGGATCCTGCTCAAGCACGTCTTCCCGAATGCCTTCCCGCCGCTGATTGTGGCGTTCACCCTTGGGCTCAACGGTGCGCTCGTGAGTGAGGTGGCGATCAGTTTCCTCGGCTTCGGGGTGCAAGACCCGACGCCAACCTGGGGCAATATGATGGGCTTTGCCACCAGTTATATGTTCAATCATCCGTGGATGCCGCTCATCCCCGGTCTGCCGATCTTTCTCTGTTCGCTGGCGTTCAACTTTATTGGCGACGGGTTACGCGATGCGCTCGATCCGCGATTGAAACTGTAAGAGAATGTAACAAGACGTGACGACTTCATCTGTTCCGGCGCCGGCAGTCGCTCCGCAAGACAAGGCTGCTCATGGCGATGTGCTCCTCGAAGTCCGAGGGTTGAAGACCTATTTTTATACCGAGGCGGGCACCGTGCGCGCGGTCGATGGCATCGACCTGACGGTGCGCCGTGGCGAGGCGCTTGGCATCGTCGGTGAGAGCGGCTGCGGCAAGAGTGTGACGTCGCTGTCGATCATGCGCCTGATCCAGGACCCGCCAGGAAGGATCGTCGAGGGTGAAATCATCTTCGATGGCGTGAACATTCGCTCGCTCAACGACGAGGAGATGCGCCATATCCGCGGCAACCGCGTCTCGATGATCTTCCAGCAGCCGACCACGTGCCTCAATCCGGTGTTCAGGGTTGGCGATCAGATCATCGAGGCGCTCGAAATTCACCAGGGGTTGCGCGGCGAAGAGGCGCGCAAGCGCGCCATCGAACTCTTCTCACTCGTCGGTCTGCCCGACCCGGAACGGCGTATCAACCAGTATCCGCACGAACTGTCGGGCGGGCAGGCGCAGCGCGTGATGATTGCCATGGCGCTGGCGTGCAACCCGGAACTCCTGATCGCTGATGAACCGACGACGGCGCTCGATGTGACGATCCAGGCGCAGATTCTTGACCTCATGCGCGAATTGCGCGAGAAGATCAATACGGCGATTATCCTGATCACCCACGATATGGGGGTGGTCGCCGAAATGGTCGACTCAGTCGCGGTGATGTACGCTGGTCAGATCGTCGAGTATGCCGATGTGCGCAACATCTTCGCCGAGCCGAAGCATCCCTACACCCAGGGGTTGCTGGCGTCGATCCCGGTTCTTGGCGAGATCGTCGATGAACTGGCGACGATTCCCGGTACGGTGCCGAGCCTGATCAATCCGCCTGCCGGGTGCCGCTTCGCCGACCGCTGCGCGCAACGGTTTGCACGCTGCAATGAGCCGCCGCCGATGTTCACGCTGGACAGCGGACGCCAGGTGCGCTGCTGGCTGTATGCGCCCGATGCGCAATCCTCCTGATCCAGATGGAAGCACTTCTATGGCAACTGTAACCCAACGCAGCGTTTTGAGCGATACGCTGCTAGAAGTCAATAACCTGGTCAAGCATTTCCCAATTAAGGGCGGCATTTTGCGCCGCACCGTCGCGATCGTTAAGGCGGTCGACGGCGTCAGTTTCACGCTCAAGCGCGGCGAAACGCTCGGGCTGGTCGGCGAGAGCGGCTGCGGCAAAACCACAACCGGGCGCACGATCCTGCGCCTCGAAAAGGCGACCGATGGCGAGGTGATTTTCGATGGCAAGGATGTGCTTGCCGCCTCCGGCAGCCAGTTGAAGGCGCTCCGCCGCGATATGCAGATCGTTTTCCAGGACCCGTATGCCTCGCTCGACCCGCGTATGACGATTGGCGAAAGCGTGGCGGAAGGGTTGACCATCCACGGTATCGGCAGCAAAGCCGAGCGCATCGAGCGGGTGCGCGAGGTGCTGACGAAAGTCGGCATGCATCCGAGCCATATGGAACGCTTCCCGCACGAGTTCTCCGGCGGGCAGCGGCAACGCATCGGCATCGCGCGCGCCCTGGTGATGAACCCTAAATTGATCGTGTGCGACGAGCCGGTGTCGGCGCTCGATGTGTCGATCCAGTCGCAGGTGCTCAACCTGCTGCGCAATCTGCAACAGGAGTTCGGGCTGACCTACCTGTTCATCGCGCATAATCTCAGCGTCGTCGAGCATATCAGCAACCGCGTTGGCGTGATGTACCTGGGGAAGATGGTCGAACTGGCGGATCGCGCGGAACTCTTCCGCCGCCCGCTCCATCCGTACACCAAAGCGCTGATTTCCGCCATCCCCATCCCCAACCCCAACATCCGGCGCGAACGGATCCTTCTGCAGGGGGATGTGCCCAGCCCGATCAACCCGCCGAAAGGATGCCGCTTTCACCCACGCTGCTGGATGGCGCGCGACATCTGCCGCGAGGTCGAACCGGCATTCGAGGAAAAAACGCCCGGCCACTGGTCGGCATGCCATTTCGCCCAAGACGTTTCACCATAACGGAGAGCGCCCATGTCACAACCGTTGCTCGTCGTCAAGAACCTCGAGACTCAGTTCAAAACGCAGGACGGCGTCGTCAAAGCCGTCAACAATGTCTCCTTCCACGTTGATCGCGGTGAGACTCTCGGCATCGTCGGCGAGAGCGGATCGGGCAAGAGTGTCACCTCGCTTTCAATCATGCGTCTCATTCCGAATCCGCCGGGGAAGATCGCCGGTGGGCAGATTATCTTCGATGGCGAGAACCTGCTCGACTATACCGACGAGGAAATGCGCCACATTCGCGGCAACCGGATTGCGATGATCTTCCAGGATCCGATGACCTCGCTCAATCCAGTGTTGACGATTGGACGGCAGATCACCGAGTCGCTCGAACTCCACATGAAACTAACCCCGAGAGAGGCGCACAATCGCGCCATTGAACTGTTGCAGATGGTCGGCATCCCCAGCGCCGCGCGCCGCCTCGATGACTATCCACACCAGTTCTCTGGCGGCATGCGGCAGCGCGTCATGATCGCGATGGCGCTGTCGTGCAACCCGGAACTCCTGATTGCCGATGAGCCGACGACTGCGCTCGATGTGACGATCCAGGCGCAAATCCTGGAACTCATTCAGCGGTTGCAGCACGAACTCGGCACGGCCGTCATTATCATCACCCACGACCTGGGAGTCGTCGCCGGTATGGCCGACCGGGTGATCGTCATGTACGCCGGGAGGATTGTGGAAGAAGGACCGACCGAAGAGATCTTCGCCCGCCCGCGTATGCCGTACACCATCGGTCTGCTGCGCTCGATCCCGCGCCTCGATGAGGAGGAGGGGCGGAAACTGACGCCGATTCGCGGTCTGCCGCCGGACCTGATTAATCTGCCGCAGATCTGCCCGTTCAGCCCGCGCTGCGATTATTTCATCCCCGGCAAGTGCGACCAGCAGGTGCCGCCGTTGCGCGAGGTTGTTCCCGGTCACAAGGCGGCGTGCCTGTTCGATATCACCCTCGAAACGCCGCTCCCCACCACCGGCGACGAAGTGCCAGCATAACTGTACAGCGATGAGGGACGAGTGCAATGAGCGATGCTTCAACTGAACTGATTCAGGTGCGCAACCTGAAGATGCATTTTCCAGTCATGAAGGGCGCGATTATCAAGCGCACCGTTGGGCACGTCAAGGCGGTCGATGGGGTGACCTTCTCGATCAAGCGCGGCGAGACGCTGGGGTTGGTGGGAGAGAGCGGATGCGGCAAATCGACCACCGGACGCGCTATTCTGCAACTCTACAAGCCAACCGCGGGCGAGGTGCTATTCCAGGGAACCGACCTCACCCGTCTCCGGGGCGAAGAGTTGCGGCGCATGCGGCGTAAGGTGCAGATGATCTTCCAGGACCCGTATGCCTCGCTCAATCCGCGTATGACAGTCGGCGACATCATCGGAGAACCGATCGCGGTGCACAATCTGCGCCAGGGGAAGTCCGCCATCCGCGAGCGTGTGCAGGAACTGCTCGAACTCGTCGGTCTCAACCCCTACTTCATCAACCGCTACCCCCACGAGTTCTCCGGCGGGCAACGGCAGCGCATCGGCATCGCGCGCGCGCTAGCGGTCGAACCGGAGTTCGTCGTATGCGACGAGCCGGTGTCGGCGCTCGATGTGTCGATCCAGGCGCAGGTGCTCAACCTGCTCGAAGACCTCCAGCATCGTCTGGGGCTGACCTACCTGTTCATCGCGCACGGACTGGCGGTCGTCAAGCACATCAGCGACCGGGTGGCGGTGATGTATCTGGGGAAAGTCGTCGAACTGGCGGAGGGGAAGAAACTCTACGCCATGCCGATGCACCCCTACACGCAGGCGCTCCTGTCCGCCGCTCCCATTCCCGATCCGACGGTCGAGCGGAAGCGGCAGCGTATCATTCTGGAAGGCGATGTGCCGAGCCCGCTCAATCCCCCGCCAGGATGCCACTTCCACACCCGCTGCCCGATCGCCATCGACCGCTGCAAAGTCGAAGAACCTCCATTCAAAGACTACGGCGACGGGCATTTCGTCGCCTGTTGGCGCGCGCCGGAGTCGATCGAGTTGATGGAACAGTACGCGGTGCGTCCGTCGTAGGCGAGAGGTAAGAGGTTTCAGGTGAGAAGGTCACAGGTGGAGACGTTGCATCGCAACGTCTCCATGGAAATCGCAACGTCTCCATGGAAGGTGTTGCCCGTTGCCCGTTGCCCGTTGCATGCGGGACGCTCGCACGTAGGAGCGCGCCGCTGGCGCG
>DAOTWI010000254.1:0-1758 GCA_034436075.1 Roseiflexus sp. | reverse complement strand
CCTGCGCGGGCTAGACCCAATACCCCTCGAATAAAAAGACACGCTATCATCAACGGAGCAGGCGCGGAGCCTTTGCGCCTTTGTGCGAGGTTTCTTACTTGACCGGAAGCCACATGACGACATCCGCCCAGATGGTGAGCATCCCATCCTCGGCGGCGCTGGTCAGCACGACTTCGGCGCCAGTTTCATCGAACCGGTATGTGCCGAGTTCCGCCCAGTCGTTCGCGTATGTTGCTGCATCAACGACCACTTCCGCCATGCCGTCGGCGTGCTGCACCAGGTAGCGCACCTTTGTGGCATCACCCAATCGACTGATGGCATAGGGGATGAAGGCGATCACGCGGTACTCTCCTGCTGCGGGCAATTCCGCGCGCCAGACGGCCAGCGACGGCGGGTTGAGCGCGCGAATTTTCCAGGGGCGACCGCCAGCGCCACGCACCGATGCGGTAAACAACGACTCGCCGCCGTAGCCGGTGGGGGCGCGCTTCCATCCCTCGCCGTCGGCAAAGAAGCCAGGCAGATCGGCATCCGCTGCGATCCCGCCTTCAGGCGGCGGAGCGCACGGCGAGGGGCGATCCATCCAGAGCCAGACGCTCACGGCGCCAGCCGGATGGGTCTGCCAGGGATCATCCCCTGCACCGCACCACCCATACGGGTCGGTGTTGCGCCCCAGGTATTGCACGCCGAAGTGCAAATGGGGACCCGTCGAGCATCCGGTATTGCCAATGATCCCGATCGGCTCACCGCGCTCCACCCGCGCACCGATAGCGACGTCCACGCGGTGCAGGTGCCAGTAGAGGGTGCGGTAGCCATTCTCATGGTCGATGACGACGGCGCGGGTAGCGCAGCCATCGTCGGCATTGCCCGCGAATACGACTACTCCATCGGCTGCCGCCAGCGCCCGTTCGGGCGGCGCTGCGGCGTAGTCCCAGCCGTCGTGACCATTGTAGGCGAAGATCGGATCGGTTTCGACGCGCCCCCAATAGGTGGTGACGCCGTCCCGGCTGTTGCGCATCAGGAAGGGTCCGCCGTGGTCGAAGAACGATGTCGTCGGAACGACTTTGCCGATGGGACGGCTCAGAAATGGCGGAGATGGCGCAGACCAGCCGGAGGGCGGGATGCGCGGATCGTCGAACAGGCGCGTGTATAGTGCGCGAAAACGCTCCAGCAGCGCGGGAAGGCGTGGTGGAACCGTCGTCGGCGCGAGCACCCGCGCCAGGGCGTATTCGGCAAGCGACATGCCTTCCGGCGGCGGGGCTGTGCTGCCGTCGGCAAAGGTCAGCGCAACGCGCTGCGGATAATCGCGCCGCGCATAGAGCATTTCTTTGACAACCCAACGCACCTGCGCCTGCAAGCCGCGTCGCCGCCCATTCTCGCCGCGAAAGCCAGCAGCCCAGGCGAACTGATCGGCAACCGGCTGCGGATCGCTGATCAGTCCGCTCTGGAGTTCGATCAGCGCCAGAATGATCTTCGGGTTGACGCTGTAGTAGATCGCCTGGCCCGTCAGCGCCTCGGCAAAGGTATGCTGGCGGTCGCCAACCGGCATGACGATTCCTTTCAACGGACCAGGCTGGCTATCGAGGAACGCCTGAATCTGAGGCGCATAGAAGCCAGGTTCATAGGTGAGCCGCTGGTCGTCGAAGAGATCCGCCAGCACCGGCTCAGGAACCGGCGTCGGCGCTTCCAGTGTTGCCGCTGGCGCCGGGGGTTGTGTGGGAGGAAGGGGTTGAGGCGTCGCCATGCTAACCGGCGCTCGGG
>DAOTWI010000253.1:0-4418 GCA_034436075.1 Roseiflexus sp. | reverse complement strand
GCAGGCAGGCATCACCCTCAACTTTTCGCCCGCCGCCCCGGCGAGCGACAGCGACGCGGATCGCGCAGCCGCGTGGCGGCACGACGGCTTCTTCAACCGCTGGTATCTGGACCCGCTCTACCGCGGCGCCTATCCTGCCGATATGCTGGAACTCTACGCGCAGATGGGACAAACGCCGCCGGTGCAGAACGACGACATGCGCATCATTGCTGCGCCGCTCGATTTTCTGGGAGTGAACTACTACTCGCGCGCCGTCATTCGTGACGACCCGCAGGCGGGCGGTCTCAGGTACGCGCACGAACGACCGGACGGCGAGTACACCCATATGGACTGGGAAGTCCACCCCGATTCGTTGCACCGTTTGCTGGAGCGATTGCACCGCGACTATGCGCCGCCGGCGTTGTACATCACCGAAAACGGCGCCGCCTACCCCGACGAAGTCTCACCTGACGGCAATGTGCACGACCCGGAACGGGTGCGCTACATTGCACGTCACCTCGTTGCGTGCCACGACGCCATTGCAGCCGGGGTTCCGCTGCGCGGGTATTTCGTCTGGTCGCTGATGGACAACTTTGAGTGGGCATTTGGCTACAGCCGGCGATTCGGTATTGTCTACGTAGATTACGCGACCCAGCGCCGCATCCCGAAGGACTCGGCGCTGTTCATGCAGCGGGTGATCGCCGCGAATGCCGTGGAGGAGGCGCCAGCGTTGGTAAAGTGAGCGAAAACCTTGCGGTTGCTGAGCCTGTCGAAGCAACCATGCCAATCTACGGGGCGCAGGCATGAAGGGTCAAGCGGCGGGCAGGCACGTTCCCGCTGCCACACACCTGGGTTGGCGACTCCTCCAACCCCCACAATATGCATGACCCACATATCTACGTTACGATATCGATCCGAATTCATGGCGAGCCAGCGTCGCATCAACGCGCCGTTCACCCGTGCGGACATAATTAGAGCCTATCCGAAAACCTCATGATGGTGTATCATCTCCTCCACATCGAACGGAGGGGACCAATGAAGGATACACCAGGTGATGACGCCTGGCGCATTCCTGACGAGGTATGGGCGGCCATCGAGCCGCTCTTGCCTCAAGGGGGACGACCACGGATGCCAGACCGTCAGGCCATGGACGCCATGGTCTCCGTGCTGGCGCCGGTTGCCAATGGAAGGCGCTCCCACGCAGCGTGGGCGCATCCAGCACGGTCTCCGACCGCTTCCGCGCGTGGGCGCGCGCCGGGGTGTTCGAACGACTCTGGCGCGCCGGGTTGCTCGTCTATGACCCGCAGGTCGGCATTGCCTGGGAGTGGCACGCGATGGATGGGGCGATGACCAACGCGCCCTTGGGGGGGAAAAGGGACTGGTCCCAATCCGACCGACCGCAGGAAACGCGGCGTCACGCGCAGCCGGTTGACCGCGGGACGCGGCATGCCCCTGGCGGTCGCCGTGGATGGCGCCAATCGCCACGATAGGACGCTGGTTGAGCCCACGTTGCAGGCGATGGTGATGGAACGTCCGCGTTTCGGCAGGCGATGCCCTGAGCGTTCCGAAGGGCTCAACGCACTGCCGCCGACCGCGGTGCAGCCGCACTATCTGTGCTTGGACAAGGGTTACGATTACGACGAGGTGCGTGCGTCGGCGGACGCTCCAGGCAACGCCGCCCACATCCGAACGCGCGGCGAAGCGACGGCGTCCAAGGACCGCATCCCCGGCTATCGCGCGCGGCGCTGGGTGGTGGAACGGACGCATTCCTGGCTGAACCGCTTGCGACGGTTGGTGATCCGCTGGGAAAAGAAGGTTGAGCACTATCTGGCAATGCTTCATTGTGCATGTGCCTGGATTACCTTTCGAGCCGCCGGGGTTTTCGGATAGGCTCTTAGTCAGTAAACGAAGTTTTCGGACTTTTTCAGCTCGGAGCACAACGACAGGTTCTAATGCATCAGGACACGGCGGATTCTTCGCCACACGCAACCGATGAATCACTGGAAGGACGCAGGCGCGATGGGTCAGGAAACAACGCTCCGGCTGCCAGCGATTGAAATCGCCTCTGATGGGCCTGCGGCCGACCGTCCGCCTGCGCGGACGGGAACAGTGGTGTCCACGCGCGGTGAGCGTGCCCTCCCACCTCCCCGCAAGCGGGGGGCTTGCTTGCCGCCTGACCATTCATGCCTGGACTCTCACCGAAAAACTTACTTTACAGACCAATAATGGTTTTTGAGCAATTAATCCGGCATCGCCCAGTCCAGCCCGCGCAGGCGGGCTTCGCACCCGTAGCCCGCGGCTTCAGCCGCCGGGCGGACGAACGGATAGCTGCACCCCAACCTACGACAATCCCACCGTCCTCCCATCGGCGTCGATGTCGATCCGTTCGGCGGCAGGGTGCGCCGGCAACCCCGGCATCGTGCGAATGTCGCCTGCCAGCGGGTAGATGAAGCCGGCGCCCGCCGCCAGCCGCACCTCGCGGATGGGGAAGACATACCCCGATGGCGCGCCGCGCAGTTTCGGGTCGTGGCTGATCGACAAGTGCGTTTTTGCCATGCAGATCGGCAGGACGCCATACCCCTGCTGCTCGAAGCGCGCCAGTTGCCGTGAGGCTTCGGGCGTGTACTCGACGCGCGCGGCGCTGTACACCTTCGTCGCCAGCGTTTCGATCTTCTCGCGCAGGCTCATCTCGAGCGGATAGAGCGGGGCGAACTTCCCTGGCGCTTCGCACGCCTTCATCACCGCCTGCGCCAGATCGCGCCCGCCAGCGCCGCCCTCGGCGAACACGCAACTCTCGACCACGTCGAACGCCCCTGCGTCGCGTGCTACCTGCCGCATCACCTCAACTTCCGATGGAAAATCGCTGGGGAAGCGGTTGATCGCCACAACCACCGGTCGCCCGAAGAGACGCGCAATCCGCACCTGCGCCGCCAGGTTCGCAGCGCCTGCTGCCACATCATCCGGGTTCTCCTCGGCGAGACGCGGATCGAGCGGTTTGCCAGCGGTAATGGCGTAGCGCCCACTGTGCGCCTTCAGCGCCCGCACCGTTGCGACCAGGACGACCGCGTCGGGCGCCAGACCAGCGGCGCGACATTTGATGTCGCAAAACTTCTCGAAGCCGATGTCGGCGCCGAACCCGCTTTCGGTGACCACATAATCGGCGCAGTGCAGCCCGATCAGGTCCGCCAGCACCGACGAGGCGCCGTGCGCAATGTTGGCGAACGGTCCGCAGTGAACCAGCGCCGGCGATCCTTCGAGCGTTTGCAGCAGGTTGGGCTTGATGGCTTCCTTCAGCAAAACCGTCATGGCGCCTGCGGTGCGCAGATCGTCAGCGGTCACCGGCGCGCCATCGCGTGTGTACGCAACTACAATGCGCCCCAATCGCCGCCGCAGATCGTGCAGGCTCGTCGTAAGCGCCAGGATCGCCATCACTTCCGATGCAACCGTGATGTCGAACTGCGCCTGGCGCACCGGACCATCTTCCTTCTTTCCCAACCCCACAACGACGTTGCGCAGCGCGCGGTCGCTGACATCCACCACGCGGGGCCAGGAGATCGCATATGGATCGATGCCCGCCTGATTGCCATGATGCAGGTGATTGTCGATCATGGCGGCGAGCAGATTGTGCGCTGCGCCAACGGCGTGAATATCGCCGGTCAGATGCAGGTTGAACTGCTCCATTGGCAGCACCTGGCTGTACCCGCCGCCAGCCGCGCCGCCTTTGATGCCGAAGGTCGGTCCCATCGAGGGTTGGCGGATGGTGACGACGGAACGTTTCCCCAGGCGCGCCAGCGCCTGCCCCAGACCGATGGTGGTGGTGGTTTTGCCTTCACCCAGCGGCGTGGGCGTGATCGCGGTGACGACGATGTAGCGACCGCGCGGCTGGTCGGTCAGGCGTTGCAGCACCGCCAGATCGATTTTGGCGACACTGCGGCCATACAGGTCAATGTCGTCGTCGGTCAGCCCAAGGTCGGCGGCGACGGCGCGGATCGGGCGGAGGCGCGCCGCCTGAGCGATGTCGAGATCGGAAAGCATAGCTGCTCCTTCGAAGCGTCATACTGCGGATGCGTCATTGCAACCGCATCCGCAGTATAGCAAACAAACACGATGACGGTAGTGCGAATCTTGGAACAGAGGCTGAAAACCCCGCTACTGTGGCAATGATGCGCCGATGCGGATCGGCGCCCCGTGGGTTTGCGCCGCGTCGAGGTCGCCAGGCGCGCCGCCGCACAGTTCCAGCGCACAGGGACCTTCACGGCGGTGGCGGCTATCCAGGGCGATCAGCACAATGGCAGATGACCCCAGCGAAAAGGCAACCCCTTCGGCGCTGGCAGCGCCCTCACTTCCAAGCAGGGCGCGGTAGCGCGCGGCGCTCCCTGCCGGATCGCGGGTTGCGACCAGCACCCGCGCAATGCCAGTGACGCCGTTTGCATGCTGGC
>DAOTWI010000252.1:0-1827 GCA_034436075.1 Roseiflexus sp. | reverse complement strand
GCACCACCTTAATTCGGGAGCGCCGCGCTGCCGAAGGCTCTGGCGAAGCCAGAAAACGTGCCACCGCGTAAGTCCTGTTATTTGAAAGGTATTGGGGTTAGACGTGGCGATAGCGGATTATGTGCTCAAACATCATAGCGCCCGCGTTGAGCGAACGAAGCCGCGCTGACACGGGGCTGGCGCCGGGCATGCGTCTACGCCGGGGCAAGGGCGCGGCAGCGCCCTTCGTGCGCTCAGCCCTTCGACCCTTCGACAGGCTCAGGGTGCTGCGTCGGGTTGCCGCTTCCCGCTAAGGGGCGGCGCCAGAACATGCGCTCTTGCGCAAATTCTGTTAACTATTGGTTAACCTCGTGTTATCAATCCGCAACGTCGAGGGGATCGAAGCATCACTCTCTTTTTGCTGCAATGCGTTATACTAAAGTCGAACCGGGACACAAGCCATTGGGCAGGCGTAGGAAATCGAAAAGGTTTCCAGGGGGATCATTGGATCCCCCGGCCCGGTTAAGTGATTACCTTTGGGTGGTGAAAACACGAAGCGATGCGGTTCTTGAGCTGCATCGCTTCGTGTTTTCTATGTAGATCGATAATGGCGTTCCGGCAGCGCGCGCAAGCGTTCGGCGGCCTGTTCGGGCGTAATATCGCGCTGCGCCTCAGCGAGCAACTCGAAACCGACCATGAATTTGCGCACCGTCGCCGAACGCAGGAGCGGCGGATAGGCGTGCGCATGGAGATGCCACGCCGGGTAGGGCGTGCCATCGGTGGGGCGCTGATGGAAACCGAGCGAGTAGGGGAATGACACCTGAAACAGATTGTCATAACGGGTGGTCAGGCGCTTCAGCATATCCGCCAGCCCGACGCGCTCATCCGCTGTCAGGTCGCTGATAGCGCCGGCGTGGCGGCGGCTGATGATCATCGTCTCGAAGGGCCAGACTGCCCAGAACGGGACCAGCGCAACAAAATAATCATTGGCGCAGACCAGGCGCTCTTCGCGTTCGAGTTCGAGCGCCAGGTAATCCGCCAGCAATGAACGTCCGGTTGCCGCCAGGTAATCGCGCTGTGCGGTGTCCTCGCGCATAATCGTCAGCGGCAGGCGCTCAGTGGCCCAGATCTGTCCGTGGGGATGCGGGTTGCTCGCGCCCATCATCGCCCCGCGATTCTCGAAGATCTGCACATAGCCGATGTATGGCAACGCCCCGATTGCTTCATACTCCTGCGCCCACACATCAACCACGCGCGCAAGGTCGGGCACGTCCATCTCCGGCAGCGTCAGGTCGTGGCGCGGCGAGAAGCAGACAACCCGGCAGACGCCGCGCTCGCTGCGGGCGTAGAGGAGCGGCGGCGCCGCATCATCGGGCGAACCAGCGCTCGAAGCGTATTCGCCGGACGGAATATCCGGCAGCAACGCCGAGAAGTCGTTGGTGAACACAAACGTGTGCTCGTAGTGTGGATTGATCTCGCCATTTGCTCTGGCGTTCCCGGGGCACAGGTAGCAATTCGGATCATACAGAGGGCGCTGCTCCGGTGGCGGCGTCTCGACCTGCCCCTGCCAGGGGCGTTTGGTGCGGTGCGGCGAAACCAGCACCCACTCGCGCGTCAGCGGATTGTAGCGCCGGTGCGGGTGATCGGTGAGCGAAAACACAGGCGCCTCCTGCAGGCGATCATGCGAAACCGTGCGCATGATAATCGGGTGCAGGCATGATTTGTCAGGAAACGACGATCCGGCTGCCAGCGATTGAAATCGCCCCTGACGGACCTGCGGCCGACCGTCCGCCTGCGCGGACGGGACCGGCGGCGTCCACTCGCGGTGAGCGTGCCGAACCGCGCAGG
>DAOTWI010000251.1:0-2844 GCA_034436075.1 Roseiflexus sp. | reverse complement strand
ACCCCCGCCAACCGCGCCTCCGGCAGCGCGCGCGCGCAGTACGCCAGCGTTCCGCCCAGACCGCACCCCAGATCGAGCAGGTGCAACGGTGCAACGCTCTGTTCTGCAAGCAACGACTGGATCTCCGCCAGCGCCAGCGCATTGACCCGCTGTAACGCCGCATCGAACGTCGTCGCCGCTTCGTCCCAGACGGCGCGATGCACGGCGTGCGCCCGGTTCCCCAACCCCAGCGCGCGAAACAGGCGGGTGTTCTGTTCGTAGTAGTGCTGAACAGCGTGTATTGACGCGCTATGAGCAGATCGAGGCGCCATAGGCGTCCGCCTTCCCACCTCTCACCTCTCACCTCTCATCTCTCATCTCTCACCCCGAACCTCATGATCGGTGCAAATCGTCCACCTGACGGATAAGCGTATCGACTACCTCGATGTTGCGCGACAGATCGGCTTCAACGGAGCGCATCAGGCGTACAGCGCGCACCTGGCGGTGACGCACCACAAAGGGCGTCGGGCGTTGGGGAGGGGTCTGGCGCGTCGCCCAATGCCACCACATGCCCGCAACGCCCGCCAGCACGCTGCTTCCCCCGATCAGGAGCGCAATCCAGAGCGATCCGCTCTGCCAGATCAGCAGCGCCAGTGTGAGGCTCACAAGCAACAGCGCCCAGCGCGTCGCCTGGAGCGAAAGGCGACGCAATCGCCACTGGCGGGGAATAGTGTGAAGCGGTATCATGAAATCGTGGGTAAGACGCTGCATCGGCACACTACCGAGTCTCTCTGAAACTGGAGCGGTATGATGATACCAGACACGCATCCTGTCGACAACCTGCTACGCCCATTTGATGGTCATGTTCCAGGCATCAGCGTACTATTGATCGTCGATGGAAATGCGCAGTATGCCAGGGCGCTCGGCAAGGCGGACATTGAACGGAATGCGGCGATCACGATTGCCACGAACTTTCGCCTGGCATCGTTGACCAAACAGTTTACCGCTGCTGCCGTGTTGCGATTGGCGGCGCAGGGCGCGCTTGCTCTCGACACAACGATCGCGCGCTTTTTTGAACCGGCGCCCGCCTTCTGGCGGCACATCACCATTCACCACCTGTTGACCCATACCTCAGGGCTGGTGGACTACGAGGAACTGATTCCTCCCGATACTGCCGCGCAACTGCGCGATCAGGACGTATTCGACCTGGTGCGGCGCGTCGATGCGGGATACGCTGCGCCAGACGCAGCATTCCGCTACAGTAACACCGGCTACTGCCTGCTGGCGCTGATCGTCGAACAGGTCGCCGCTCAACCGTTTGCTGCGTTTCTGCGCGAGCAGGTATTTCTGCCAGCCGGCATGCATGCCACAGTCGCCTATGAAGGCGAGAACAGCACAATTCCGCGCCGTGCGTTCGGATACTCGTTCCGTGACGGAACCTTCGTGCGCACCGACCAGAGCCTGACAAGCGCCACTCTGGGGGACGGCGGCGTCTACAGTTCGACGATTGATCTTGATCGCTGGGATGCGGCGCTCGCTGGCGATGCGCTCCTCCCTGAGCCGTGGCGCGCTGCCATGTTCACTCCCCACATCGCCACGCCCTCCGGCGACTCGTATGGCTATGGCTGGTTCCTGACCAGTATCGCCGGACAGCGCGCCGCTTACCACACCGGCGAAACCATCGGGTTCCGCACCGCCATCGTGCGTCTGTTAGACCGCCGGTGTACGGCGATTGTTCTGGCAAACCGCAGCGAGGCGGAACCGCTGCCGGTTGCGCGAATGCTCGTACAGACGGCGCTGGAGAGTGATGGTATTATAAAGTGAACTGTAAGGTCTTGCAGTAGATAGGAGAGCGCCGCTATGACACAGGCGCCTTCAGCAACTGATATTGGGCATCTGCTCGAGATGCTGGTTCGTGAACAGCGCATCAAGCTCGAGATGACTGGCGGCGTGCCAACCTGGCGTCTGTTGCCGAGCGTGCGCCATCAGAAGGTCATTGATCGCATTCGCGCAAGCATTACGCCGATGCCGGGCGCCTCAGGCGGATGCGGCTGCCACCACCTGTCGGATGTGTCGCTCGTTTTCCCCGACGGATCATATCGACGACCCGACATTGCCATTTTCTGCGTCGAGCCGCCCGACATCGATGAGTCGTGGGAGTGCGTTCCCGAAGCGGTTATCGAGATTGTCGGTCCGGGCTACTCAGAAAAAGACCTGAGCATCAATCCGCCCTGGTATCTATCGCAGGGCGTCAAGGATGTGCTGGTCGTCGAACCGCGCGAACGCTGGGTGCAACACTTCAGCCACGGTCGCCCGCCCGCCACGCACCCATGGCACTATACCGCCGCATTGCACTGCGGCTGCCAGGTGACGATCTGACGGCGCCTCAGCGCGCCGGTTCGGCAATCGTGATCAGGCGGTGGCTCATATCCACCACCTCGCGCCCAACGATCACTTTGTCGCCGATGCACGAAATGAGGGTCAGGCGCTCACGCCCCTGCGGCAACATCCACTCCACTTCGGTTGGGCGCACCCACACCTGGCGCGTCACCACATAGTCGAAGGCGATCCCGTTCGTGTCGTACACGGTCAACCGCGCACCGGGGCGCAATTCCTTCAGGCGCGCAAACGGCGCCGGAATGCGCGGCGCATGGCTGAAACGCAGCACGTGCCCCCACAGCACCACATTCTCGCCCTGCCCTGGCAATGCGCTGCGGTTGTACCAGCCGACGTCGTGGTCTGGCACGATTGGCATTCCCTGCGCATCCAGCCCCACCGAGACGATGCGCGCGTCCATGCCGGCGTCGCTGGCGACGATGCGCGCCGGAACCGCGCCTGCGATTCGCTCCGCGCGCGCGACTTCCG
>DAOTWI010000250.1:0-4936 GCA_034436075.1 Roseiflexus sp. | reverse complement strand
CGTCCACCTGCGCAGTTCGGCACGCTCACCGCACGTGGTTCGGCGCGCTCACCGCGCGCGGTTCGGCGTGCTCACCGCACGTGGACGCTGTCGTTCCCGTCCACGCAGGCGGACGGTCGGCCGCAGGTCCGTCAGGGGCGATTTAAATCGCTGGCAGCCGGAGCGTCGTTTCCTGACAAATCCTGCGCCTGGCGCTGGCTGCGACAGGCTCAGCCAATGCCGAATGCAACACTGCACAGGGCGCCGCCGACGCGCATGGAAGCAGGAGAGCACGATGACTGATGAGCGATTGTCAGCCGATAATCCCTTTGTTCCCAATAACGGCATTGCCTGGCTGTGGCGCTATACTACAGCACAGTGGAACCGTATCTTTGGCTTGAATGTCAGCCGTCTCGACGATTTGCTGTACGTCGGCGGCGAGTTTCATGCAAGCCAGTGGCCTCATTTGCATGCGCTCGGCATTCGCGCGGTCCTGAGCCTTCAGGCGGAACGCGAGGATACGTTCGAGGGACCGCCGCCAGACCGCGTGCTGCGACTGGAAGTGGTCGATTTTCATCCGCCAACTATTGAGCAATTACATCGAGCAGTCGCATTTGTCAGCGCCGCACATGCCGATGGGCTGCCCACGCTGATCCATTGCCACGCCGGGGTGGGGCGCGCGCCGTTGACAACAGCCGCGTACCTGGTGGCGCGGGGCATGACGAGCGCCGATGCGCTGGATCAGGTGCGGCGCGCGCGCCCGATTATCGGGCTAAACGAGCGCCAGATGCAGCGGTTGATCGAGTGGGAGCAGACGGTGCGCGGGTGATCTGCTATAATAGCCGCCCTGATGAAGCCTTTCGACATTGCGCTCAAGACCAATATGCTGCGTTTCGGCGGACGGGCGACGCGATACGCGACTGTTCCGGCGTTGCTGGCGTTCGGGTGGATTGCAGCAATCATCGTTTTCGGTTCGTCCGACGTTCTCATCTGGGCGCTCTCAAACGCCGGAAGGCTGGCGTTACTGGCAGGCGCTGCACTGGCGCTCTGGATCGTTCCAGGCATGGCGCTGATCAGCCTGCTCTGGCGCGACCACGCTTTGAACCTCATTGAGCGGATTGGCATCGCGTGGGGGATCGGTGCGGCGCTCCCTCCAATCCTGTTGCTCCTGGCGGATCTTGTCAATCTGCCATGGAATCGCATCACGACGCTGGCGTATGCGGTTCTTGCCGCGAGCGTCTGGCTGTTCGCAACCTGGCGCCGCACGCAAGCGCCAGAACGCGCCCATCAGCACGATCCGGCGCACGGACGGATCGCTTCAGGCTATGCCGTCGCCCTGATGATCGGACTCCTGGCGCTGGCGCTGATTGCCCGTCTCTACACCACGCGCGATATGGTGGCTGGCTCGAATGTGGACAGTTACCATCATACGCTGATTGTCCAGCTGCTGGTCGAGCGACAGGGGTTGTTTCAATCGTGGGAACCATATGCGCCGCTGACCACGTTGACCTATCACTACGGCTTCCATGCCAATGTGGCGTTCGTTCACTGGCTGACCGGCATTCCGGCGACGCGCGCGGTTGTTGAGGTCGGGCAGGTGATGAATGCCGCCACGCTTCTCGCCGTCTTTGCATTGACTTCCCGATTGACCGGCAACGCGGTTGCTGGGGTGTGGGCTGCGCTTCTTGTCGGGTTCTACAATACGCTGCCGGCTTTTCTGACGTTTTGGGGACGCAATCCTTTTGTCGCCAGCCACGTTGTTCTCGTCGCAGTGCTGATTGCCTGGATGGCGGCCATCGAAGCGCCCCGCCGCGACTGGCGCTTGCTGGCGCTGGCTGGAATTGTGAGCGCCGGGCTTGCGCTGAGTCATTATCAGACGACCATCCTGGCGGCGCCGATGATCCTGGTCTTGCTGCTCGCGCTCCGGCTGTACGCTTCGCCCGGCGTCATCCTGGCAACGCTGGGGCGCGCGGTGATCATTGGCATCATCGCGCTTGGGTTGACGCTTCCGTGGCTGCTGCATGTCGCCAGCGGGCATCTGGACCGCAATGTGGCGCATGCAACGCGCCCCGAAGCGGCTGCCGGGCAGATTCTGGCGGCAGCCGTGCCGGCTCTTGTACCGCTCTACCTCAAAGGTCCGATGCTTGCGGCTGCAATCATCGGCGCGTTGCTGGCGGCGCGGCGACGCTGCTGGCGCGCGCTTCTGCCAGCTGGATGGATCCTGGCGATCCTGGCGACCGCTATGCCGCATCTGCTCGGCTTGCCCGGCGTTGGCGTGATTCAGGGCGATATTGCCGCCATGATCCTGTACCTGATAGCGGCGCCGCTTGCAGGCATCGCGCTGGCGATGCTGTGTGAGGCATCCGAACACGCTCTGCCGCGCCTGGCGCCACCGGTGCTGATTGCACCAGTGATCGTTGTTGCCAGCGCGTGGGGGGTCGGGTGGCAACGCAATCTGGTATCGGACTACATCCGCATGGTTACGCCCGCTGATGTACGGGCGATGGAATGGGTGCGCGCCCATACGCCGCCCGATGCCCGCTTCATTGTGAACAGTCACCCGATCTATGGCGGGGATATGATCGTTGGAACCGACGCCGGATGGTGGTTGCCGTTCTTTGCAGGACGACAGACGAACGTGCCGCCCATGTCGTATGGCAGCGAGGCGAGCGCCGATCCGCAGTATGCGTCAACAACGCATGCGCTGGCGCGCGACCTGCGACGCCGACCGTTGACCGATGGCCAGCCAGCGGTGATCGATCTGACGCTTCCTGAAACGATTGAACGGCTGCGCACCGCCGGGTACACGTATGTCTATATCGGTGCGCAACTGATAGCCGGTCCTTTCGGCATTCCTGAACCAGACCGGATCGATACCGTCAAACTGCGCGCAAGCCCGCATTTCCGCCTGGTGTACGCCCAGGACGGCGTTGAAATCTTTGAGTTGGTGACGCGATGAAGATCACCCTGATCGGTCCGACCTATCCGTTCCGCGGCGGCATTGCGCACTACACCACGCTCCTGACCCACCATCTGCGCCAGCATCACGATGTCCGGCTGATCTCGTACATTAAGCAGTATCCGAAATGGCTCTATCCCGGCAACACGGCAATGGACCCCAGCCCTGACGAGAGTGCGCTGCGCGTCGAGTGCGAGCGGGTGCTGACGCCGATGAATCCGCTGACGTGGTGGCGCGCCTTTCGCATGATCCAGCGCGATAACCCGGATCTGCTGCTGCTCCAGTGGTGGACGCCGTTCTGGTCGCCGATGCTGTTTGTGCTGACCCGTCTGGTGCGCCGGTACACGAATGTGCGGATTCTGTTTTTGTGCCATCACGTGATTGCTCCCGACGGCGGCATGTTCGATTGGTACCTGGCGCGGCGCATTCTGTGGCGCGGTCATGCCTTCATTGTAATGAGCGAAGAAGATTTTGCGCTGCTGCGGCGCGCTTTGCCATGGGCGCGCATTAAGGGGGTCACGCACCCGCCCTACGATGTGTTCAGCCGCACGCCGCTGCCGCGCGCCGAAGCGCGCGCGCGCCTCGGTTTGAATCCCGACGATCCGGTGTTGCTCTTCTTTGGGTTCATCCGGCGCTACAAGGGGCTGCGTCACCTGATACGGGCGCTGCCGCTGGTGCGCCAGCACATTCCCGCACGCTTGCTGGTCGTCGGTGAGTTCTGGGAGGATGATCGTCCGTATCGGACTCTGGTGCATGAACTTGGTCTCGACGATGCCGTTCATTTCCACAGCGAGTATGTTCCCAACGAACAGATCGCCGTCTACTTCTCGGCGTGCGATGCGGTTGTGCTTCCCTATCTCGAAGCGACGCAGAGCGGCGTGGCGCAACTGGCAATCGGGTTCGAGAAGCCGATGATTGCCACGTCGGTTGGCGGGATGCCGGAGACGATCCACAACGGCGAAACCGGGCTGATCGTGCCTCCAGGCGACAGCGCCGCGCTGGCAGACGCGATTGTACACTTTTTCCGCGAAGAACTGGCGGAACCGTTTGCGCAGAATATCCGCGTGGCGCGCGAGCGCGACTCGTGGATGCCGCTGGTGCGCCTGATTGAAGAACTGGCGGAACCATCGGCGACGCACGCGGAACAACCGGCGTCGCAGACGGCGTCGCCAAGAGTGTTGTAGCGCTTCATCCGCGATGAGCAATGCAACCTATCGGGGTCAGCCAATCCGGTACGGGTATACCGGCATCGAGAAACGTCTTGCCGCGCTGTGGACCATGCGCTCCTGGAAGGGGGCGCAAGCGCTTGACGTGGGGTGCGGCAATGGCGCCTATACCCTGGCAATCGGGGAAGCCGCAGCGCTGGTATGGGGCGTCGATATTGATCGGCGCTGGCTGCACGAATTCATTCGCCAACCCCGGATCACACCGACCATTGGCGTCGGGCAGGCGGACGGCGAACGTTTGCCGTTCGGCGATGCTGTCTTCGATGTTGTTTTTTGCATCGAAACGCTTGAGCACGTTGCGCATGAGCGCGCTGCGTTGAGCGAAATGCGGCGTGTTCTGCGCAACGACGGCACATTGCTGCTGACAGCGCCCAACAAATGGTTTCCGTTCGAGACCCATGGACTGCGCGGCATACCGCACAGTTATTTCATCCCGTTTGCTTCATGGCTGCCCGAACCGCTTCATCGCCGGTACGCCAACGCGCGCATCTACACTGCGCACAGGATGCGCCGATTGCTCGAAGAGACTGGTTGGCGCGATATTCGGATCGATTGGATGCTGCCGCCCTTCGATATGCTGCGCCCGCGTGAACTGCAACCGCTGTTTCGCACTGTCGCCAACATCCTCGAACGGACGCCCCTCCGTCGATTTGGCGTCTCGTTGATTGTCGCCGCGACAAAATAGTATGCGCATCGCCTTTCTCTGCACCTCCAGCCTCGATTATCCGTCGCCGCGCGGTCGCTGGCTGCCGCTGGCGCGCCGCCTGGCGCG
>DAOTWI010000249.1:0-2104 GCA_034436075.1 Roseiflexus sp. | reverse complement strand
CCTCGGGTTTGCCCGACGCTGTCCGCCGCGCGCTGCGCCAGCATCTCAATCGGGCGGAGGCATGGCTGCGGATGGGAAAACTGGCGGAAGCGCAGCAGGAGTATGAACGGGCGGAGCAGTTGCTGACCCGCTGGCTCGGCTGGCTGGAGTCGTGGCGCGCGCTCCAGGCGCAGATCGAGCAGGCGCGTACCATGCTGCAACCCGATGCCCAGGGCAAACCGGCATATGCGGCGGATGTTCAGCGTCGCCTCATGCTGATTGAGGAGGAGACGCCGACAACCGAAGATTTGAACGATTTGCAGGGTCGTCTGAATGACATTATTACACAGATCAACGACTTTCTCCAGCTCACAACTCGACATAAAAATCTTCAGAAGATACTCGACGCTGCAACGCTGACGCCAGCGGAGAAGAGTTCCTACCGCGCGCAGATCGACCAACTGGCGCGGCAGATTGATGTGTTGCTGCCAGGCGACCAATCCGCTTACCAGGCGATCAGCGATGCTATCGCCGATCTCAACCGTGACCTCAAGGCATCGCTGCCGAAAGGCGCTCCAGAGTCGGCGCTGCTTGGCGGTCAATCAGGTTCGGCGGCGGGGGCGGCGGCGCTGGTGATCGAAGACATTGCGCCACAATTCAGCCGGCTTGTCCTGAATCTCCCGCGTGTGGACCAGACTGCTGCGCCACAATCAGCCACAGCCGGTTTTCTGGCGAACCTGCCATGGGCGCGGATCCGGCTCTATGGCTTTCGCCTGGCGCAGTTCCTCATCCTGATCACCCTCTGGGGTTGGACGGGGTACAATGAGCTGTACATCCAGAACCCGACCTTCGGCAGCGACTGGCTCTCGAACTATTTTACGCTGCTCGCCTGGGGCTTCACGTCGGAAGCGGCGCGCGCCACCTTCACGAGTCTTGCCGGGCGGGTTGGCATGTCGGTTGAACGATGACCAATCACTGCTCGTCGCTGTCCGCGCCCGCCATTGCCAGCAGCCGTCGCCACTGCGCGTCGGTCACCGGCACAACCGAGAGGCGCGACTGGCGCACGAGCGCAAAGTCGGCGAACGTCGGGTCGGATTTGATGTCTGCCAGCGTCACCGGGTGCGGCAGCGGCGCCAGCGGGCGCACATCGACGACGACCAGGCGCGGGTCGCTCTGCTGTGGGTCAGGGTAGGGCGCGCTGATCACCTCCGCTCGCCCGACGGCGCGCCGTTCGTCGCCGGTATGGTAGATCAGCGCCTCGTCCCCTGGTTGCATCTCGCGCAGATATTTGAGCGCCACATTGTTCGCCACGCCGTCCCACACCGTCTGGCCATCGCGCACCAGATCGTTCCAGGCGTAGCAGTCCGGTTCGGTTTTCAGCAACCAGAAACGTTTGCTCATACGCGCTCCAGAATAAGATCGGTCATGCCCAGCCGCAGGCGCGCGCCTGCGGGAATCATGCGCTCCGCATTGCGAAGATGTTCGGTCGGGCCGTTGGGCGGCGTTACCCACGTGCCATTTGTGCTGGCGTCACGAATGGCGACCGTCTGCACGTCATCGCCGCAGATGAGAGACAGATGGTCGCTCGACACAAGGTCATCGTTGAGGATCGGAATACGCCGCTCGTGCCCTTTTGGCGACTTTCGGCGCCCCACGATCGTCTCCCCTTCGTAGAGCGGAACCGATACCGGCGCGCTTCCTGGCGTATGAATCGACAGCTGAAATCGCGGCGGCGCCAGTTCGAAGAGGACGCGGTCGTCGTACCACAACCGGCCGCCGAACAGACTGGCGGTGATGGTGTGGATCGCCTCGTCTGAAAGCGTCACGCCGCTGTGCGACATCGCGGCAACGCCGGGGAGTTCGTCGAAACTGCACACCTTCAGGTGATCGCGATGATCGTCCACATCGAGTGAAATCCGCGAGTCGGCGGGGAGCGCCGGAACGCCAATGAGCATGCCAATCACCTGCTTGAACGGCCGCGGATCGGCGGTTGCGACGCCGAGCCGTGCGGCGGCGGCGTTGAGGCTCATCTGAACTGTGTCGCGTTGCTGGCGTAACCGGTGCAGCGGATGGGCGCCGTCCGCTTCGAGGATCGGCTGGCCGCTGGCGCGATCGCGCCAGACGC
>DAOTWI010000248.1:0-3171 GCA_034436075.1 Roseiflexus sp. | reverse complement strand
CCTGCGCTCCGCCCCTGCCCCGTGGTTGTGGGCGCATCTCGTGGGGCTGCCCGCTCCCCCGGCGGTGACGGTCACCTCGATGCTCGGCTGCCCCTGCGCTCCGCCCCTGCCCCGTGGTTGTGGGCGCATCTCGTGGGGCTGCCCGCTCCCCCGGCGGTGACGGACGCCTTAAAGCGGTTGCGCGGATCGTCGCTTCCTGGTATAATACCGCATCAGTACGAGCGGCGCGTCTGCAGCCGCTTTCATTATGAACAGCACCTGTAGTTTTAAGGAGAATGTGAGTCTTGGCGAACACAAAGTCTGCTGAAAAGCGTATTCGCTCGAACGCGCGTCGCGCTCTCCGCAACAAGATGTACCGCTCGCGAGTCAAGACCGCGATCAGGAAAGCCGAGCGCGCCATCTTCGCAGGCGCCCCCGACCAGGACCTGGTCCGCGAGGCGATGAGCCTGCTGGATCGTGCAGCGGTCAAGGGGATCATCCACAAGAACAACGCGGCCCGGCGCAAGTCGCGCCTGGCGAAGAAACTCGCCAAAGCGACGGCGACCCCAACATCCTGAACCATATCAGGAACACATATCGGCAACGATCAGTTCCAATCCGGCTTCAATCTCTGCGCGACCCGTCTTTGAGGCGTGGTCGAGTTCGAGCAGGCGCTGGTGCAGCCGCCGGAGATCGGCCTGGCTGAAACCGCGCGCCTGCTCAACGGCTTTGCGCACCACAAATGGCTTTTGCCCCAGTTGAGCAGCAATATCATCGGGGCGCAGGCGCTCCGCCGCAAGATCCTTGACCCCCAGCAGAATACGCACCTGGCGCGCCATCATAAACAGAATATACTGCGCCGCCTGACCGTCGTCGAGCAGGCGGCGCAGAGCGGTTAGCGCCGCACTTCGACGACGCACGCTGAGTTCGTCAATAAAGGTGAACAGGTTCTGTTCCTGTGTATCGGCGACCAGCAGATCGACCTCGCGGACGGTAATGCGCCCACCGCGCCCGACGAACGTCGCCAGCTTGCTCAGTTCAGTCACTAGCAACCGCCCGTCGTTTCCAGCCAGCAGAGTCAGCCGTTGCGCGGCGTCTTTATCGAGCGTCGCGCCGAGGCTTTTGGCGCGATCATGTAGCCAGCGCAGCAGATCGGCGCCTTCGAGCGAAACACATTCGCGCACCTCGGCATGCTTTTTCAGAAACGTGAACAGACTGCTGCGCTTGTCGAAGTCATCGCTCTCGACAAAAACCAGATCGCAGGCGTCTGGCACGCGCTCCAGATATGCGCGCAGGTCGTCGCGATCCTTCCCGGCTTTCTGATGTTTCAGCAGATCGTAAACGATGACCAACCGCCGGTCGGCGAGGAACGGCATCGCCTCGCATGCCGCCGCCAGGTCATCGAGCGTCGCCCGCCGTCCGTCGAGGGTCGTGATATTCAGGTCGGCGACCTCAGCGGGTACGCGCGCCTTCAGCGCCGCCAGCGTCTCGCTCCGTCTGTATTCATCTGAACCATAAATGAGGAACAACATGGCGCCAGACCTGAAACAGGAGAAAACCCCACCGCCGGCGTGGGACGGATAGGTTTCGAACCTGCACACGGCAGGTGGGTGCCGGCCCGTGGGTATCTGCGGCCCGCCGCATAGCCCATCGTTTCGGAGCGCGACTCCCTTCGAAACTGTGTTGGCTCGAAACAACACACCGCCCCCGACCGGGGTAGGGTTGCACTGATCGTACCACCAGATGTCGTTTCTGGCAACTGCGAGCCTGGTCAGGAAATCCGCATTTTCATCCAACCCGATGTGTTATGGAAATCGACTGCGGCGCTTCCTGGCGGCACGAGTGCGTCGCATGCGGCGCGGAGATCGCTGCTCAGCGTCATTTCCAGAATCGGCAGAACTTCCTCGAGTTGCGCCAGGGTGCGCACGCCGAAGATTGGCGCGGTGACGCCTGGTTGATCTTTGACCCACAACAGGGCGAGTTGGGCTGGCGTCAGACCGTACTCGCGCGCGAGTGCGGCGAATGCGCGCCCAACCTCAATGCCGCGCGCAGTGACGCGCTCGGCGTAGATGCCGCCGCGCAGCACAACCCGTGAGTCCTGCGGCGGTGCAGCGATGTCGGTGTAGCGCCCCGCCAGCACCCCCTGCGCCAGCGGCGCCCACGGAATGACTGCCAGACCGTGCGCCTGGCAGAGGGGCAGCAGTTCATTCTCGATGCGCCGGTCGAGCAGGTTGTAGGGCGGTTGCTCCGATACGTAGCGCGCGTACCCCTTCAACTCGCTGACCATGATCGCTTCCATCACGCGCCACGCCGGGTGGGTCGAACAACCGATGTAGCGCACCTTTCCCTGGCGCACCAGGTCGGTCAGCGCCGCAAGGGTCTCCTCAACCGGCGTGTGCGGGTCGGGGCGATGGATCTGGTAGAGATCGATGTGATCGGTCTGCAACCGGCGCAGGCTGTCTTCGCAGGCGCGCATCAGGTGCAAACGCGAGTTGCCCCGGTCGTTGGGACCAGGTCCCACCGGGAAGTGCCCTTTGGTTGCCAGGAAGACCTGGTTGCGTTTGCCGTCGCGCGCCAGCGCCCGCCCAATGATGCGCTCGCTCTCGCCGTCGTTGTACGTGTTGGCGGTGTCGATCATGTTGATCCCGGCGTCGAGGGCGCGATCAATGATCCGCACTGCCTCAGCTTCGTCAGTCGGATTGCCGAAATTCATCGCGCCGATGCACAACGGCGCCACGCGCACCCCGGTGCGTCCGAAGAGACGGTAGTCCATGGTTAGCGACCTCTTGAAAGGGTTAGGGGTTAGGGGTTAAACTTCCCGTCTTCAACCCGCAACCTTCCCACCTTCCTCCTTCAAAACACCCTTGCTCCACACCCCGCCGCCGCCCGTTTCTGTCATCCACGAAGCCCACGAAGGCGCACGAAGGGTCGCACCTGCACCTTTTCACCTGCACCCTGCAACCTTCCCACCTGCACCCTACACCTTCCCACCTGCACCCCGCAACCTTCCCACGTGCAACGTGCAACATCCGCCTCACGCCTCACACCTCACACCTCTCACCTCACACCTCTCACCTCACACCTCTCACCTCTCACCTCTCACCTCTATCTCACACCTCTCACCTCTTGCCTCTTGCCTCTTGCCTCTTGCCTCTTGCCTCTTGCCTCTTGCCTCTTGCCTCTTGCCTCTTG
>DAOTWI010000247.1:0-5373 GCA_034436075.1 Roseiflexus sp. | reverse complement strand
GTTCCTGCCCGCCGCCGGTGATCTGCGGCAGCAGCGGCGTCCCGCGACGGACGTACAGCGCGCCAACGCCTTTCGGACCATAGAACTTGTGCGCGGCGATGGTCATGAGATCGACATTGAGCGCACGCACATCGAGCGGCAGCGCACCCGGCGCCTGCACGGCATCAGTATGGAACGGAACGCCGCGCTCGCGGCAGATGGCGCCAAGTTCGGCAATCGGCTGAACCGTGCCGATTTCGTTATTGGCATACATGATCGATACCAGCACCGTATCCGGGCGCAGCGCCGCGCGCAGATCGTCGGGCTGCACCAGACCATCGCCATCAACCGGCAGAATGGTCGCCTCGAACCCCAATGCTTCAAGGTGCTCGACGGTATGAAGCACTGCGTGATGCTCAATTGCGCTGGTAATGAGATGCGCGCCGCGCCCTGCCTGGCGCTGCGCCAGCGCAACGCCGCGGATCGCCAGGTTATCGCTCTCGGAGCCGCTGCCGGTAAAGATAATATCGCGCGGCGACGCACCCAGAATCGACGCCACCTGATCGCGCGCCTCATCGAGCGCGTGGAGCGCGGCGCGCCCGGCGCGGTAGATGCTCGAAGGATTGCCAAAATGGGTGGTGAAGTACGGCAGCATCGCTTCGAGCACTGCCGGATCGACCGGCGTCGTCGCGGCGTGGTCGAGATAGATCAGTCGTTCAGTCACGCATTCCTCACTAACAGAAGATACGCGGCCGTCTCACAGGCGAGCCGCGTGATGGCTCTTTTTGCCTTCGGCAGAGTGGTACTTGCCTTCTTTTGTGGTGCGTTGCCGCAGGCTCTGGCGGCGCCAGAAAACGCGCCACCGCGTAAGTCCTGTCACTTATTCCAGGGCGCTTCCAGGCCATGCGTTTCGAGCAGCGCCTGATCGGCGAGCAGCGTCGCCACGCTGCCATCAGCGACGATGCGCCCTTCGTCCATGATAACCATCCGGTTGAACAATTCCGGCGCCATCGCCATATCGTGCGTTGAAACCAGCATCGTCAGCGGCAGATCGCGCAGCAGATTGATCAATCCGCGGCGCGCGCGCGGATCAAGACCGGCGGACGGCTCATCGAACGCCAGAATCTCCGGTTCCATCGCCAGCACCGTCGCAATGGCGATGCGCTTCTTTTCCCCCATGCTCAGATGGTACGGATGCCGATCCTGATACACGCTCATCCCAACCATTGCCAGCGCCCGTTCGACCCGTGCGCGCACCTCGCCTGCCGCAAGCCCCATGTGCAGCGGACCGAACGCCACATCCTCAAAGACCGTCGGCGAAAACAGTTGGTCATCGGGGTTTTGAAACACCAGACCGACCCGCGCGCGCACCTGCGGCAGGGTGCGCTCATTAATCGGCATGCCAGCGACTTCGATGCGCCCGTTGCCGCGCAGAACGCCATTGAGGTGCAGCAGCAGCGTGCTCTTGCCAGCGCCATTCGGTCCCGCCAGCGCCACCTTCTCGCCGCGCGCGATGCGCAAACTGACGCCGCGCAGCGCCACGCGCCCGTCGGGGTAGGCAAAGTGCAGATTGTCGATCAACAGCAACGGTGCGGAGCCGGCGGCGAGTGATGCGTCAACCGCGAGATCGGGAAGAAGCATAGACATCATTCTGACAGCAATTGTTCCTCTTCATATTGTAGCGCGCTTTGCAACCGTTGACGAGCCGCGAATGGGCGGGTTTGGACGCTCCGGCGGTTCGAAGCGCTCACCGCAAGCTGGCGCAGTGTAGAGCAGGAACGCACGGTTCGAGATAGACGCACAAAGCATCAATCGCTCTCTATCAGGATGATCCGTGCGCATCCGTCGCATCCGCGTGAATCCGTGTTCCCTTCACGCCCGATCTCAACCTGAACCCGCATGTCTTTATCGTTGCACGTTTGCGCGGTTCGTTTGACATCCCCTTCTGCTGCGGTATAATACCAGGAGACGCAGGAGTGAAATCGGGCAACTATCGCGCATGCGCGCGACACGTGGAATGAGGAGACATGTCATGCCAACGCTAGGGGTCGGCGAACTGGTGATCATTCTGATTATTGTCCTGTTATTGTTCGGCGCTTCGCGCATCACTGGCGTCGCCAGCGCGCTCGGCGGCAGCATCAAAGCGTTCCGCAAAGCGGTGCGCGAAGATGAGGTTCCGGCCAACAAAGCCGAGGCGAACGAATCAACCGACAAGAAGGCAGAGACAAAGGCATAGCATGCCCGTCTGCACCCGTGGCGCTGCGCGATAGATGCGGCCCGCGCGCAGACGAGCCGGCGCCAGCCGCAGTGTGATGTTTCGCTCTGTGGCTGGCGTCGTTGTGTTTGGTACGAAGTCTATGGCTGGCGATTTCTACGACTACGCGCGAATCTTTGTGCAGGCCGGCGATGGCGGCGATGGCGCTGCCACCTTCCGCCGCGAGAAGTATGTGCCGCGCGGCGGTCCTGATGGCGGCGATGGCGGGCGTGGCGGGCATGTCTATCTGGTCGCCGATCCGGGGCTGAACACGCTCCTGCCATTCCGCGAACGCACGCGCTTCATCGCCGAGCGCGGCGGGAATGGCGGACGGTCGCGCAAACATGGACGTAACGGCCGTGATGTGGTCATTCGCGTGCCGGTCGGCACTGTCGCGCGTACCGTCATTGACGGCGAGACGTACAGCGTCGATCTCGACGCGCCTGGTCTCCGGCTGCTCGCGGCGCGCGGCGGGCGCGGCGGGTTGGGAAACGTTCATTTTGCTACGTCGAGCTATCAGGTTCCGCGTATCGCCGAACTTGGCGAGCCGGGTGAACGCCGCGAGATCGAACTCGAACTCAAACTCCTCGCCGATGTCGGGTTGGTTGGTTTCCCCAATGCGGGCAAATCGACGCTGCTGTCGGTCATCAGCGCGGCGCGCCCAAAAATCGCGCCCTATCCGTTTACCACCCTTCAGCCGAACCTGGGGGTCGTCGAGGTTGGCGACGACTCGTTTGTGGCGGCGGATATTCCTGGGTTGATCGAAGGGGCGCACCAGGGGGTCGGGCTGGGGTTCAGTTTTCTGCGCCATATCGAGCGCACGCGCCTGCTCATTCACCTGATCGATGCCGCCGGCGTTGACGGGCGCGATCCGGTGAACGATTTTCACGCCATCAACGAAGAATTGCGCCTCTATCAACCGGAACTGGCGCAGCGACCGCAGGTGGTTGCCCTGAACAAAGCCGATCTGCCTGCAGCGCAGGCGAACCTGGAACGGCTGCGCGCTGCCATCCCGCTGCCTGAGCGCGATCTGTTCGTAATCTCAGCAGCGACGCGCGAGGGAGTGGATGCCCTGATGCAGCGCGTGGCTGCATTACTCAAAGACATGCCCGCACCACACCGCGCGCCGTGCGACGAAACGCTCACCTGGCCCGTGCCGCAGGCGGACGAGCGCATATATACCATCGAGCGAACGGAGGATGGCTGGCGGGTGCGCGGGCGCCGCATTGAACGCCTGATTTCGATGACCAATTTCGCCCAACCGGACGCGATCATGCGCATTCAGCGCGTGCTTGAAGCAAGCGGGATCGGCGCCGCCTTGCAGGAAGCCGGCATCCAGAATGGTGATATGCTGTATATCGAAAAAGCGGCGTTCGACTGGGAGGACGGCGACATAACCTACCGCATGCCCGGCGTCAGTTGAACCGGATCTCGATGAAGGACTATGCCACTGATCGTGATCGGATGAACCCTGACGTTCATGAGGAGCCGACGGTGAAAAAGACAACAGAGGCCACCGCTGCACCCGTCGCTCATGCTCCTTTCCCAGTTCCTCGCCGCCGGAACGCGCCTGCTGGCGCGCTCCTGCCCCTCTTTGACGCCTGCCTGATTCTGGCAGGATTTGCGATTGCCTACTGGATGCGCTACGAACTCGACTGGCCCCCGCCATTCGATCAACTGGTGCGTGAAGTGCAGGCGCAGAACTTTGTGCCGCTCAACGCCTTTGCGCCATTTGCGCTCCTTCTGGCTACCCTGCTGGTGATTCAATTCGCCATGCGCGGGCTGTACCGCCTGCCGCGCACCGCTGGCGTACTCGATCATGCCAGTATTATCGTCGGCTCGACGACGACTGGCGTCGCCATCCTGATCGTGGTGGTGTTCCTGTACAAGCCGTCGGAGTTCTACTCGCGCCTGATCTTTGCGTTTGCCTGGGGAACGATTATCGCGCTCCTCGTCGGATGGCGCGCCGTGCTGATTGGCATCCGCCGCTGGCGCTGGGTGCGCGGCATCGACCGCGAGCGGGTGCTGGTGGTCGGCAACACAGGTTTGGGGCGAGAGGTGATGGAGAGCCTGGTGGCGCAACCCGATCTGGGGTATGCACTCGTCGGCTTTCTCGATGATCGGGAAACGGTTCCCAAACGGCGCCCGATGCATTTTCGCCATCTGGGACAGATCAGCGATCTTGAAACCTGCCTGCGCGGCGGATCTATTGATCTGGTCATCCTGGCGCTGCCATTCTGGGAACATCATCGCCTGCCCGACCTGGTGGCGACCTGTCGCTACGCGGGGGTCGAGTTTCGCGTTGTTCCTGATCTCTATGAGTTGAGTTTCGACCGTATCGATATTGGCAATCTGAGCGGCATCCCGCTGATCGGACTGAAAGCCGTCTCGCTGCGCGGCTGGAACCTGGTGATCAAACGCGCGATGGATCTGGCGCTGGCGCTGCTGACGTTGCCGCTGGTGATCCCGCTGGGAGCGGCGATTGCGATCATTGTGCGCCTCGACTCACCCGGACCGGCGATCTTCCGCCAGCGCCGGATCGGGCGTGACGGGCGCCCGTTCATCTGTTACAAGTTTCGCACTATGGTCGTCGATGCCGAACAGCGCAAAGCCGAACTCGCCACACTGAACGAAGCCGACGGTCCGCTCTTCAAAATGCGGAATGATCCGCGGATGACGCGAGTCGGGCGCGTGCTGCGACGCTACAGCCTGGATGAACTTCCTCAGTTGTGGAACATTCTGCGCGGCGACATGAGTTGGGTCGGTCCGCGCCCGGCAACGCCGGAAGAAGTCGCACAGTACGAAGACTGGCACTATCGCCGCCTGACGGTTGTGCCCGGCTTGACCGGATTATCGCAGGTGTTGGGGCGCAGCGATATTTCATTCGACGAGATGGTGCGTCTCGACATCTTCTACACCGAAAACTGGACCCCCGGCATGGATGTGCGCATCCTGTTGCAAACGATTCCGGTGGTCATCTCCGGGCGCGGGGCGTATTGAGGGAGGCGCGAGGCGCGAGGCACGAGGCGCGAGGGATGAGGCAAGAGGGTTGCGAGCGGGAAGGTGGCAGGTTGAATATTGAAAGTGGGAACAGTAGGGGCGAGGCGCTGCCTCGCCCGCAGCCATCCGTTGCACATTGA
>DAOTWI010000246.1:0-1932 GCA_034436075.1 Roseiflexus sp. | reverse complement strand
GCATATCGGGTAGAGACGTTGCATCGCAACGTCTCAACAAGTGCAACGTCTCAACAGCGGAGGTGCGCAAAATTGCAGGGAAGCGGTTAACGAACAGGAACACGGCATGCAGGCGGAACAGGTGGCAGTCGATCTGACATACCTGAACAGGCTCCTGGTCGAGCGCATGAAAGTCAAGCGGCGACCGGTCGCGGTGACGTTCTGTGAAGAAGGTCCGCCTCCCGGGTATGAGCCAGCGAATGTCGTGGCATGCGCGATCATCCGCGAGGCGGAAGCAGGACGGCGGGTGTATGTCGATGCGCACCATCACGATTGCTGGGTGGGGCAGTATCACCTTGGCTGGTTGCCCGATGCCGGCGCGCTGATCACCGATGGGCAGTATCTGACGATGGCGCAGGGTTTCTTTACCGAGGAAGGCGCGCGGCGCAACAAAGCGCAGAGTTCGGTGCTGCCCGCCGGGTCGATAGCTGCGCTGGCGGCTGCTCCGCTCGATGACGTGCCGGAAGGTGTGCCGGTCGATCTGCTGGTCTGCATTACCGATCCGATGCACGCTATGCAGATCGCGGGCGCGGCGTCGGTTCGAGAAGGGACCTTCCCGATCGGCGAGTTGGGTCCGTCGGCGTGCGCGTCGATCTTTGCGACGCCGCGCCTCAAGCGCAATAGCGTGTTTACCACGGGCGACGGCGGCGGCCGGATGCACAATCGCGTGGCGCCGGGCGAAATGTTCATTGCTGTGCCGCGAGAACATTTCGGGTACATTGTCGAGTTGATCGAAAACTTCAGGATCGATCCGGAGGAGATGCGGCGGTTGATTATGCCGTCGCATGCGCGCAACGGCAGCGACGCATCGTGATGCTGGCAGCGCGCCGGCGCACGATGAGATCGTGGTTTTGGAAGATGGTCGTCTCCAGGTTATCATCTGACGGACAAGGAGAGGTGCTATGGACTTTCTGATTCTTCTGCAAGCGGAGCCGTCGCCGTGGCCCGTCTGGTCGGGGTATGCGATCTGTTTCGTGCCGCTGGCGGCGGTGATTCTCGGCTTCATCATCGCTGCGCGCTTCACCGACAAGCAGGCGACGGCGACCTACCTGCGGCTCGACCCTGCGAAGGCGAATGAGCCGGAGCAGCAGTAGGGGTTAGGGGCTCGAAGTCAGGGGTTCGGTAGTTCTGGCGGAAAGGTGCGCACAGGCGCATTCTTTCCGTTGGCAGTGTAGTAAAGAGTGTGTTGTAATCTTTGTGATGTTCTTCACCTCTCCGCAGTTTTCGTGTCCTTTCCGCTATCTGAAAGGTGCGTTCCATGGAGCCAATCGCGCTGAACGCTGAGCAGCCACAGGGTCATACATGCAAACTGCACCCGCAGTCGATGTGCCCGGCGTTCGGGTCGCTGCGCATTCTAAGCCGTATTGAAGGGTCGCACCCCGTGATGGCGACCGATACCGGCTGTCTGTACGGATTAACCTTTGTGACCCACTTCTACGGTGCGCGTAAGTCAATCCTGGCGCCGACGCTTGGCAGCGCGGAGTTGTACTCTGGCGAGATTGTCGAGGGGACGCGCGCGGCGATCGATGCGGCAGCACGTGAGCCAGGGTGCCGCCTGGTGCCAGTGGTGTCGTTATGTGTGGCGGAAACGGCAGGCATGCCGGAAGAATTGCTGCCGCGCAAGGTCGGCGATGCCGAGGTGGTGCTGGTGCGCGTGCCCGCCTATGCGATCCATTCGCATCCGGAAGCGAAGGACGTGGCGCTCGAAGCGTTGCTGCGCCGCCTGGGCGATCGTGAGGGACCGCGCGAGGAACGTACCGTCGTGGTCGTTGGCGAAGTCTTCCCCGCTGATCAACTGGCAATCGACGCCATCCTGCGGCGCATGGGGGTCGAGGCGACGATTGCGCTGCCAGGGCGCTCAATCGACGACCTGCGGCGCGCCGGTCGCGCGGC
>DAOTWI010000245.1:0-6514 GCA_034436075.1 Roseiflexus sp. | reverse complement strand
CGGCTGGCGTTGGCTGAGCCTGTCGAAGCCAACGTCAGCCGCTCCACGTCTTTGTTTGTCCAGGTCGCTTTATGAGAAGGCGCATCACGCCATCCCCAGCCAGCGCACACTGATCGGTCGTTCACCCAGACCGCTGGCGCGGATCACCTGCTCATCGCCAGGCATCAGATCCAGGTAGTTGTCGCTCCAGGCAACGCCGTCCCCGGCAGAGAGCAGCACGCCTTTGGCGGGGCGAGCTGCGCGAATGTGCAGTTCATCGTCGGATGCCAGGTCGAGCAGGATCACCGGATCGGGGAACGTCAGATACTTGAGCGGTTCGGGCCAGAGCGAGGCGCGCGCCACAATCTGGTCGTTGACGATCACGCGCGCATCGAAGATCAGCGCCGCTCCCGGATCGAAGCCAAACTGCCCCAGTTCCGTCGTGCGGTTGGGAGGGAGCGGCACGCGCACTTTATCGAGCACCATCAGGTCGCCGGTGAGCGTCCAGGTGCGCAGTTCAACATCCACGTCCACTGCGGCTGTCGTCCCATTGACCACCCAGAGTTCGACGCTATCGGCGGTGCGCGCCAGTCCGGGAGCAATCGGCGCAAGCGCGCGTCGCACGGCGTAGAGCGCCGGTTTGGGGCGCTGGTAGTAGTCGATCAGCGACCAGCTGATGACGGGCCAGCAATCGTTCAGTTGCCAGACGAGCGCACCAGCCGTCGCGTAGCGCCCCGGTCCGCCCCAGCGCCGTCGCCAGGCGCGGATTGCCGTCGCCAGCGCCTCCGCCTGCACCAGTTGCGTTGCATAGATATATCCATCCAGATCGGATGGAATGCGAACATTGTCATTAAGGTAGACCGCCAGGCGTCGCGGACCGTCGGCGGCTTTGTTGTGATGGTCGAGGGTGCGGCTCTGCGGATAGCATTCGGCAGGCGGCGCGAACGCCTCGATGGTGCTGCGATCCGGGAACGCCTGCATCCCGAATTCGCTGACGAAGCGACCGTGGTAGGCGGCATACTCCTGATACGGCGCGACCCGTCCGTGCCAGACCTCCCATGTATGCCGGTCGCCGAACGTCTGATCCGAGCCATCGGCGCCGCCGTATGGACTGCCGGGCCAGTAGGGGCGCGCTGGATCGAGGTCAGCGCAGATGTCGGGCAGCAGGCGCTCATAGATCAGACGTGCCGGAAACCGGTCAGCATTTTCTTCGGGAGTGAGGTTTGGGTCGTAGCGTCCGGTAGCGGCGGCGATCTGATAATCCTCATTGTTGCCGCACCAGAGCGCGAGGCATGCATGATGCCGCAGGCGCCGCACCTGCGCTTCCGCCTCGGCGCGCACACTGTCGCGGAACCAGCCCGGCGCCGGGTAGATGCCGCAGGCAAACATAAAATCCTGCCACACCAGCAATCCCAGTTCATCGCAGGCGTCGTAGAAAGCGTCGTCCTCGTAGATGCCGCCGCCCCAGACGCGCAGCATGACCATATGCGCCGCCGCCGCCTGTTCACACCAGGCGCGATACCGTTCCGGCGTGATGCGCGTGACGAAACTGTCGGCGGGGATCCAGTTCGCTCCGCCGCAGAAGATGGGAACGTTGTTGACCTCGAACACGAACATCGTGCCTGGTTCGTGGTCGAGCGGCGCCTGCACCAGGCGCAGCCGTCGCAGCCCGATGCGCACTTCCCGCCGGTCGAGCGCGCCGTTGCTGTTCTGAAGGGTGGCAGCCAGGCGATACAGCGGATGATCGCCGTAGCCGTTGGGCCACCACAGACGCGGTGCAGGCACATGCAGGCTGGTTGCGCTGGCGCCTTCCTCAACCGGCAGCGTGGCAGCAGCAACCAGCGCGCCATCAGGATCGAACAGATCGACCTGAACGGTCGCCCCCGCAAGGAAGCGCGCCATTTCCTCCGCATTGCGCGCAATGTGCGGTCCTGCTTCAATCGCTACCTGAACGGCAATCGTCGCGAGTTGCCGATCGGGATCGACCTCGACCGGGCAGGAGAGGTCGGCGATGCGCGCAGTAAATATCTCCAGGCGAACCGGACGCCAGGGACCGGCGGTGAGCAGGGTCGGTCCCCAATCCCAGCCATAGTGGTACTGCGCCTTACGCACATAGAGGCGGCTGCTATCGCCATTCCAGAGCGGCAGCGCGCCCCCTTCCGCTTCACGCGCCCGCCCGCGGCGCAGCGCCGAATCGAACAGCACGATCAACAGATTGGGTCCCGGATAGATCAGGCGAGTCGCTTCGATGCGGCGCGGGACGAACATGTTGTCGTTCGTCACGACCAGCGCATCGTTGAGCCAGACTTTCGCGAATGTGTCGAGACCATCGAAGCAGAGCGCCACAGTTTCATCGGGTGCAATATCGTCAGGAACGTCGAAATCGCACCGATACAGCCAGGCGACCTCGCCAACCCACTGCGCTGCATGCTCATTCAGCCCGTCGAACGGATCAGGCAGGAGTCCGGCAGCGATCAGGTCCTGGTGAACAACGCCAGGGACTGTCGCCGGTATCCATCCCTCGTCCTCGTCAATGTGCGCAGCGAGTTCACGCGATGGATCGTACTGCTTGATCCGCCAGCCGCTGGAAAGCACAATCTGCCGCATGAGAGCCCTTTCATCGTGGCGGATGCGGGCATAATGCCCACACACCTGGCGCCTCCATACCCGCGCTGATCGCTCGAAGCCTCGCTGGCACGGGGCTGGCGGCAAGCGTCCGCATGCTGCGTGGCGAGAAGCGCAAGCGCCGAAGCAATCGTCTGTTGAGCGAGGAGATCGCTTCGCGCGCTTGCAGTGACATCGCCCTCTCCGGTTATCCGGATACGGCCCTAGCGTTCAACCGCCGCCAGCAACCGGAGATGAGCCAGTAGTGCGTGAATGTGCGCTGCATCAGCGTCGGTCGAGTCCGCAGGAAAACGCGCTTCGAGCGCCTGTATCGCCTCGCGCGCTGTATCTGACCCCTTCAGAAGTGCAAGGGTCCCCAGGTCGTCCAGCACATAACCGCCAGAGTCGCGACGATAGGTGATCCGGCATCCATAGGACGACTTGAGTGCATCGAGATCATGTTTGAGGGCTGCCACGGCTGCGGCCGGGTACCCCTCGGCGCCAAGTTCCTGTTGCACCGCTGCAATCAGGTCCTCGGTCGATGCCGGACCGCGCAGCAACATGCGCGCAATAAACAGGCGTCGTCGGAAGGTCAGTTGCGAACTGCGTTTGATGCCGCCGCGTCGTTGTGTCATCGTTTTTTTCCCTTTCAGCAGGCTACATCGCAGGCTAGAGTATAGCACAAAAGTAGAGCATACGTGCAGGGAAACGCTGGCAATCTGGACAAAATCTGTCCGCCTATGTCGGCTTCTGCTTCTGGCAGGAAGATCAACCTGAACCTGGACAATCACGCCTGCACCTGTCGCGGTTGGCGTTGGCTTCGACAGGCTCAGCCCACGCCGATCACGAGATTGTCCAATGCTGGCGCACATCCGATTCGCGGCGACATACGTATGAGTTATTGCAAGCGCTTGCGTTCCCATACTAAACGAAAGTGAAGCAAGGAAGAAAGGGAGGACACGTACCGTGGTTCGCCGATCATTTGTGATGATCATCGCACTCATTGCAGTTGCGCTTGCGTCGTTCACCGTCGCTGCACCTGCGCAGGCTGCCAGCAACGCGAAGGTGTATGTCGTTCATGGCATTCCTGGACGCGATCTCGGTCTTCAGCCGAGTCTTCCGGTCGATGTGTCGGTCAATGGGGCGTGTGCGCTGACGCGCTTCAAGTACACCGATACGATTGGTCCGATCGAACTGCCCGCTGGATCGTACGACATCAAGATTCATCTCTCCCCTTCGCTGTCCACGCCTCCGTGCAGCGGTCTGGTGGCGATTGCTGCGACGGTTCCGTTCGCTGGCGGCGAGAACGCAACGATTGTCGCCCACCTGACTGCCAGCGGCGCACCGACGGCGTCGAAGTTCATCAACGATGTCAGCTCAGCCAGCAGTGGCAACGGACGCATTGTGGCGCGCCACACAGCGCCGCTGCCGCCAGTGGACCTGATCGTCAAGACGTTCAATTCCCCTGCGGCGCTGGCAGTCATTCCCAATCTTGCCAACGGTCAGCAGGTGTCGGCTGAACTGCCGGTGAACACGCGCTTCCGGGTGCAGTTCGCCCTGGCTGGAACAACCGACCCGGTGCGGGTGGGCAGCGTGAAGGCGCGCCCGGGTGAGACGGTGATTTATCACGCCGTTGGTTCCGTGCGCAAGAATACGTTCACGCTGATTGAACTGCGCGTCAAACCATAAAACAATGCAGAGACGTTGCACAGCAACGTCTCCACCCATGATCGCCCAATGCAGAGACGGTGCATTGCAGAGACGGTGCATTGCAGAGACGGTGCATTGCAACGTCTCTTCTTCGCGTTTGGGTTGATGGTTACGATTCCGATACGATACCCAGGCAATCGAGCAGAAACGCATATTCGAACGCGGTTTCGCGCAGACGATCGTAGCGCCCCGAAGGACCGGCGTGCCCGGCGGTCATGTCGGTTTTCAACAGCACAGGTGTATCGTTTGTCTTGACATCGCGCAGTTTTGCGACCCATTTTGCCGGTTCCCAGTACTGCACGCGCGGATCGTGCAGCCCGGCAGTCGCCAGGATCGCCGGGTACGCGCGCGGCGTTGTGTTCTCGTAGGGCGAGTACGACGTCATGTACGCATACTGCTCCGCAATCGCCGGATTGCCCCACTCCTCGAACTCAGTGGCGGTCAATGGGATCGAAGGGTCGAGCATGGTGTTCACGACATCGACGAACGGTACATCAGCGATTGCGCAACGCATCAGATCAGGACGCATGGTCACGACAGCCCCAACCAGCAATCCGCCAGCGCTGCGTCCCATAATCGCCAATTGTTCCGGCGTGGTGTATCCTTCAGCGATCAGATGTTCGGCGCAGGCGATGAAATCGGTGAAGGTGTTGCGCTTGTGCATCATCTTCCCCGCCTCGTACCAGGCGCGTCCCAACTCTCCGCCGCCACGGATGTGCGCAATCGCAAACATCATTCCCCGATCCAGCAGGCTGATCCGCTCGATTGAGAAGCGCGGGTCGGCAGTGGCGCCGTAGGAACCATAGCCGTACAGGAGCAGCGGCGCCGGACGGGTCACATCAGCGCGATAGACGATCGAGATCGGCACACGCTCGCCATCGCTTGCGGTCGCCCATAGCCGTTCGCTGCGGTAGCGCGACGGGTCATAGCCCGGTACGTCATCGCGCTTCAGGAGCGTCAGCGTGCGTGAAGACATCTCGTAATCGTAGACGGTGCGCGGTTGTGTCAGCGACATAGCGTGCAAGCGCAGCGTCGCCGTATTGAATTCCAGGTTGGGCGCCCAGAGCGCGTCCCTGTCCCATGGCTGCAACGTATAGACCGGTTCCGGGAAAAGCAGAAGATGCGTCTCGCCGCTGTGCAGATCAACGATCTCGACGCGCTCCTGGGCGTCGGAACGCTCGTATGCGACCATGTGATCGGCGAAGAGGTCGATAGCCTCAATCATCACGTCGGCGCGGTGCGGAATGATCTCTTCCAGGCGCTCCGGGCGCACATCATCAACCGGGGCGCGCACCACGCGGAAGTTGAGCGCATGCTCGTTGGTCAGGAAGTAGAAATGATCGCCGCAGTGGTGCGCTGTATACTCGATCCCGTGGCGGCGCGGCAACAGCGTGCGCGGCGCGTCTGCCGGCGCATCGGCGGGAATGGCGCGCACCTCCGACGTTGTGTTGCTATGTGATGCGATCAGAATGTATGCGCAGCTGCGCGTCTGCGACACGCTCAGATGGAAGAGCGGATCCGATTCCTCGTAGACCAGAACGTCGTCTGCCGGGTCGCTCCCGACAGTGTGGCGATACACCCGATACGGGCGTTTGGCATCGTCAAGCGTGGTGTACAACAGGCATCGCCTATCGCTGCTCCAGGCAGCGCCATAGTACGTGTTTGCAATCGGCTGATCGAGCAGTGCGCCGGTCGTCAGGTCCTTGAGATAGAGCGTATAGGTCTCCGAACCGTCCACATCGACCGAATAGGCGAGCAAGCGCCCGTCGTATGTGGGCAGAAAGACCCCGATGTGCATGAATGCGCGTCCTTCGGCAAGCGCGTTGATGTCGAGCAGCAGTTCGTCATCGTCTGCACCGGCGGCGCGGCGGTAGACCAGCGGGTACTGGCGTCCTGCCTGCATGCGTGTATAGTACACAAACGCGCCATAACGCTCAGGTACGCTTTCGTCATCCTCGCGTATGCGGTTGCGCATCTCGTTGTACAGGCGCTCACGGAGCGCGGCAGTGTGCGCCATCATTGCCTCGGTGTAGCGGTTTTCGGCTTCGAGATGCGCGATTACGTCAGGATTGTCGCGTTCGCGCATCCAGAAGTAGTTGTCGATGAGCGTATCACCGTGAAGCGACACCATATGGGGTCGTTTTGGCGGAACGGGGGGCGTGAGCATACAGGAACCTCATGAATGAGCGGTACTTGTCTTCTTTTGTGGTGGGGTGCGGCG
>DAOTWI010000244.1:0-2447 GCA_034436075.1 Roseiflexus sp. | reverse complement strand
GTGGCGCTGCGCAACCTGCGGACGCTGGCGGCGCGCGCGATGGCGATCGCTGGCGGTGAACCGCGTGGTGTGGTGCATCTGAACCTGCCGTTTCGCCCGCCGCTAGAGCCGACCCCTGTTGCGGGCGATATGACTGAGCCTCCAGCGGCAGCGCAGCCGCGTGACAATCACGCGCCGTACACGCAGGTCTTGAAGGCGGCGCCTGCTGCGCCGCCGGATGCGGTTGTCGAGCAGATCGCTTCCATCGTCGAGCAACACGAACGCGGTCTGATCGTCTGCGGTCCGCGTTGCCCTGGCGGGGCGTTTGGCGAACTGGTGAGCGAACTGTCGCAGCGCACCGGCTACCCGGCGCTGGTCGATGGCGTGTCGGGGGTGCGCTTCGGCTATCCTGGCGTGATCGGCGGGTATGAGACCTTCCTTTTTGGCGAGCACGCCTTCTCGCCGCCAGAGGTTGTGCTGCGGTTCGGCGCGGTTCCGACCTCGAAGTGGCTCAACCAGTATCTCGACACCACAGCATCGCCGGTCGTCATCCATGTGCGCGCCAGTGGCGTATGGGCGGATGACAGTCATCGCGTGAGCCATTTTGTCGTGACGGACGAAACCGCCTTCATTCGCGCGCTGCTCCCGCGCCTGACCGAGCGCCGGAGTGCGTGGATGCAGCGTTTCGCCGAAGCGGAGGCGCGGGTCTGGGCAGCCGTCGAAGCCGGAATTGCCGACGAGCCGTACTTTGATGGGGGCGCAGTGTATGACGTGATCGACCTGCTGCCGGAGGGCGCCTCGCTCTTCGCTGGCAACAGTCTGCCGGTGCGCCATCTCGATCAGTTCGGCAAACCGGGAATGAAGCGCATTCGTGCGTTTGCAAACCGGGGCGCGTCGGGGATCGACGGGAATATCTCGACGGCGCTCGGCATCGGCGCGGGGCGACCGGACGCGCCGCTGGCGGCGATTGTCGGCGACATCACGTTCTACCACGATATGAATGGGTTGCTGGCAGTGCGGCGCTGCGGCGTCCCGGCAACAATTGTGCTGCTCAACAACGATGGCGGCGGCATTTTTCACCGCCTGCCGATCAACCGGTTCGACCCGGAGTTTACCGACTATTTCCTGACGCCGCACGGACTCGATTTTGCGCCTGCGGCGACAATGTACGGTCTGGAGTATGTACAGGTGCAGGATCGTGAGGCGTTTCGCAGCGCCTTTCGCGCCAGCATTGACGCGCGCGTTGCAACCCTCATCGAACTGCGCACCGACGCGCGCACCGACCTGGCGCGGCGGAGTGCCGTGATCCAGGCAGCCGGGACGCCCCGACACAGGTTCAGGCGCGATGTGTCATGATGAGAACACGGATTCACACGGATACAACGGATTCACGCGGATCCGCTTGTTATAGAAGCGATCCGTGACTATCCGTCTCAATTCGTGCGAATCCGTGTCCTCTCACCTGCTATAAACTATAGACATAAGGAGAACACGATGGCGCGTTTTACACCCACACTCTCATCGCTGGTCGAATGGACCGAAGTCAAGGAGTACGACGACATCACCTTTCACATTGGCGGGGGAATGGCGCGCATCGCCTTCAACCGCCCCGAAATCCGCAACGCCTTTCGCCCCAAAACGATCGATGAGATGACTGAAGCCTTCCTGACCGCCTGGCACAACCAGGACGTCGGCGTCGTCATCCTGACCGGCAATGGTCCAAGCCCGAAGGATGGCAAGTACGCCTTCTGCTCCGGCGGCGACCAGACGGTGCGCGGGCAGGCGGGATACGTCGACGATGAGGGTGTCGCCCGGCTGAATGTGCTGCAACTGCAACGCTACATCCGCACCATGCCAAAGCCAGTGATCGCCGCCGTCGCCGGGTATGCCATCGGCGGCGGGCATGTGCTGCACGTGATCTGCGACCTGACGATCGCGGCGGATAATGCAATCTTCGGGCAGACCGGTCCGATCGTCGGGAGTTTCGACGCCGGGTTTGGTTCGAGTTATCTGGCGGCGATTGTCGGGCAGAAGAAGGCGCGTGAAATCTGGTACCTCTGCCGCCAGTACAACGCGCAGCAGGCGCTGGAGATGGGGCTGGTCAACACGATTGTGCCGGTCGATGAATTGGAAGATGAGGCGGTGCGCTGGGCGCAGGAGATTCTGGAGAAGAGCCCCATCGCTATCCGCTTCCTCAAGGCGGGCTTCAATGCCGACCTCGACGGTCAGACCGGCATTCAGGTGCTGGCAGGCGACGCGACCATGCTCTTCTACATGACCGAAGAAGGCAACGAGGGCAGGAAAGCCTACCTGGAGAAGCGCAAACCCGACTTCTCCAAGTTCCCCCGCCGCCCATGATGCGCGACTGGCTCTCGGCGCAGGCGTTGGCGCGTCCTGACGGCGCGGCGCTGATCATCGGCGAAGCGACGCTGACCTACCGCGCGCTGCACGAACAAACGGCGGCGTTC
>DAOTWI010000243.1:0-1891 GCA_034436075.1 Roseiflexus sp. | reverse complement strand
GGCTGCGCGGGCGGCGCGGCAGGCGCAGCGGCTTTGGCGGCGTTTTGACCACCGGAATCGCCAGCATGAGCGGATCGAACCCCGACTGTGTGCGCCAGTAGAAATCGAAGGCCGCGTCGAACACCGGCAGGTCCTCGCGCCGGCAGATCAGGGTGCAGCGCGCAGCGGCGCGAAAATCGGCGCGCGCCACAATCGGGACGTGTTCCAGCGCCCGCACCAGGTCAATCGTCTGCTCGACGCTGACCTTTGTGCCGGTGCTGCGCAGCAGGTGGACGAACGCCACCACGTGCGTCATCAGGTTGCCGTGAGGAATGAGTTCATCCATAATAAGCGCACACAAAGGCTCAAAGACACAAAGACGCTGCACCTAAAGCCACCGATGATGGCTCAACATGCTTGCTTGTTTGCTCTACACGCCCACTTTCTCCAGCAGCGAGCGCACGCCCTGCCCGCGCACCTGTGCGATGTCGTCCTGGTACTTCAGGATCGCGCCGAGCGTATCCTCAACCAGCTCAGCAGTGAGTTCGCGCGCATCGAGCGCCGTCAGCGCCGTGGCCCAATCGAGCGTTTCGGCGACACCGGGGAGCTTGAAGAGATCGAGTTTGCGCAGTTCGTGGACGAACGCCACCACCTGACGCGACAGACGCTCGGAGGCGCCGGGCACTCGGGCATTGACGATCCGCAGTTCTTTGTCGAGCGACGGATAATCGATCCAGTAGAAGAGGCAGCGCCGCTTCAGCGCATCATGAATCTCGCGGGTGCGGTTGCTGGTGATGATCACCGTCGGCGGCTGGCTGGCGCGGATGGTGCCGATCTCCGGGATGCTGATCTGCCAGTCGGAGAGAAGTTCAAGCAGGAATGCCTCAAACTCCTCGTCGGCGCGGTCGATTTCGTCGATCAGCAGCACCGGCGGGCGATCCCAGCTCTCCTCGATAGCCTGCAACAACGGGCGCTTGATCAGAAACTCAGGGCTGAAGATTTCATTAAGCGCGGCGTGGGCATCGGCGGCGCCAAGCGCCTCCATCAGGCGGATCTGCACCATCTGCCGCGTGTAGTTCCATTCATAGATCGTCGTGTTGACATCAAGACCTTCGTAGCACTGGAGGCGAATGAGGTGGCGGTCCTGCATCCGCGCCAGCGTCTTGGCGATCTCGGTTTTGCCAACGCCCGCTTCTCCTTCCAGCAGCAGCGGTTTCTGAAGTTTGAGCGCCAGGAAAATTGCGGTCGTCAATGGCCGGTCGGCGATGTAATCGTGCGCAGCGAGCGCCTGCTGTAATTCGTCGATGGTTGCGAAGTTCATTGGCTTTTGATTCCTGTCGTCGGCGTGCTAGAGATATTGTAGCATGGACGGTCTGTGCTATAATCGCCGGTACGATGCATTTGCGTGAGTGGAACCGACATGGCTCGACCCGACGAAGATGAGCGCCTGACGGCTGCCATGGCGCATGCCAGCATGATAGCGAACGCGGCAGGTCTGACCGGTCTGGTGCTGACGGTCGTTCTCTGGGCGACGCAGCGACGCAGGTCGCGGTTTGTGCGCGCACACATCGTGCAGGCGCTGGTCTACCAGGCAGGCACCCTGCTGGGTGTGGTGCTGCTGATGCTTTTGTGGTCAGGATGCCTGCTGCTTTCACTGCTGCCCGCTGCGCTGCGCCCGGATCTCTACCGCGACGGTACGCTGCCGGACACCTTCTGGGTTGCGTTGTTCGGTCTGATTCTTCCGATTGGATACGGAGTCGCCGCGACTCTGTACGCCCTCTACGGAGCGTACCAGGTCTACCGCGGCGCCCGGTTCGCCTACCCGCTCGCCGGGCGCCTGGTGGCGCGCGATCTGGAGGAGGCGCAGTCTGTCGCTTCCGCCGCAGCAACGCCCCTTGCCGATGCAGCGCCC